>PJET01000226.1 GCA_002825515.1 Candidatus Thorarchaeota archaeon MP11T_1
AGTAGATGTAGGTTCTATGGTACGGGTATCTTTCAATTCAAAATGACTGAGAATGTCAATTTTACTACACAAGGAATGAGTCTGAAAATTGGCGATCGAGTCTTGGGACCAGTGTCACCAGAACTTGTATTGTTGGATATTGATCTCCCAGATGGATTGAATGGTCGAATGTCTGCGCCTAATGCGACAGTCTTCAACAACCAATGGCTTTTCAAATATGACAATGTGTGGGGTACGCCCTCAGTCGATAGTCCACTACTTGATATTGAAATATTCTATTCAACGAGGGTGTTGGCGTATCTTAGTACTTAGATTCTTTCAGAAATATTAATTCATTAGATACATTGACAGTAGGGGATTTAATCCTGTTCTTTGAAAACAGGGATTCTTTCTTTTTTGAATTAATCATTCCAGTGCCATATTTCTTGAATTATTGGTCCTTTTCGTAGTTGGCCATCTCTTTCGACTAATTCTCTTATCATATCAGCACATCTCTGATATTGACGAAGGGCATCTTCAATGGAGGACTTATCCATAGGATTGAACTCAATAATCATGAGTTTAAAGATCTCCTTGTGCATGGAAATGTTTGGTTGAAGACCATGGAGAAATAGAATGGTTTCTGAAGCATGATTTCGGACCAAATAATCAGGGTCTTTCGCTACAGTTTCGAATAGCGCTGTAATGACCTTTTCAGATGGGAATCGTCTTAATGCTCTTGCAGCATCAATCCGAACAAACCAGAATCCAGACTCTTTGAGAGCATTGATTATTTTAGGTACATACTCGAGGCTGTTCTTTATCAGACTGAGAGCAACTGCTATTTCAATAGCCAAAGTCCCAGTGCAGTTATGTAAAAGTGCTTCAAGAATTGGGACGGCCTTGTTTGATCGTAATTCTCGGAGACCTATTGCACCATAGTGACTACCCTCTTCAAGCAAATCAATGAGCATGTCCTCAGCCTTCTCTCGCTCCTCGCCCTTCAGATAAGTGACTGATTTTTCATCAATACCATCATGCCACATCATGTAGGGGTCGCCGAAATAGTTCTCCACGAAGCGGTTCCACTCAGGACTTGACATACTATTCACACGAATTCAAACAATTATGCGCTGCTATTGTAGTTTTTCACAACATCATCAGTCTAATCTTATTACTACCCTATTGTCAATAAATAGGGCAGAATCGAGTAACCGCTGAAAAGCACACCCGTAAGATTGAGAAAAACATGGATGATACCAAGAGGCCACATACTACCAGTCCGTCTATAAAGGAAGATGTATCCGATAGGTATGATAAATTGTATAATGAAGAATATTTGTGTAAATATGAACAAGTAGCTGCTCTCAAGCAGAAATTTAGCCCAGAATAGAACATGAATCATGCCTATAAGAGCGATATAAAGGGCACCCCCAATAAAGACCATTATTGAGCGTTTCCGTCCCTCTTTGTAGTATTCAGCAAATGAATCGAAAGTGTAGAGCCAAATCAACTGTTCAGAAAATGCATTAATGGGAGCCCATATCACAAGAGTCAGGATCCAACCTATTGGATTCAAAATCTCTACTCGTATTAATGTGAACCATGAAGTTATGACCAATATTGTCTGTAGTAGAAATAGTACAATGAAAAGAGGGGTCAGGTAACTTCTGAATTGCTTTCTTACATTCCCCCATTGGATCTGATAATCAAGACTACCCCGACGCCATCTCACTATCAGAATTGCAAAGACGCCATAGTAAATTGCCATGGGAACAAAGGCACCAATGAAGTCAAAGAGGTATCCTGCAATAATGGGCATCGCAACTGCAGCTATACTTGCTAATACAAGATCAATAGATGTTGGTTGATACTTCTCGTAGACATAATCAAAAGCCATCTAAATCTTCCCCGAAATGTTTTAACTATTGTGAATATATATAATTTGGTGTAGGGATTTCTAGTAAAATTAGAAGGAAAGAGTTGGCAGTCGATTGACTGCCAAAAGATACAATGTAAATTCAGAATGGCGCGAAGATCCCAGCGAATACTATCCAAGCTAGCAATGTCTTTGCAACCAAACTCAGTACTATGTACATACGTTCCCCGTAGAGATAGTCCTTCCATTTACTTACTTTCTTGTATTGGAGAAGCATATTCAATGCAAAAATGTTGAAGAGGAAGAAGTACATGAAAATGATAATGTACACAAATGTTGGCGGCTGAGTTTCAGTAACACTAATTGCAGCAGCAAAATATCCGAATAGCACTACCCAAGGAGTTCCACCAGATACACATCCTAGAATGAAAGGGCTCCATTTGGTTTTCTCAGTGTATTGATTAATTACCTCCATTAGATAACCAAACATTATCATCATGGCATTGAGCACTACAATCATCACAAGTGACCAGAGGTCCCATATTCCAAGGAGAAATGTGATTAGGAAAATCATCACAGAACTCGACACAGAATACTCGTACCATCTGTAGGGATTCATGCCTTTCTTTAGATTCTCCACATATTTGTCATTCAACGGAAATGCAATGAGAAAATGAGCTAATGCTGACATCAATGGAAATGATGCAAGTATAACTCCAATGTTAGTCAAAGTGAAGAGAACTGCTGGTGTGGGTTGCACTAGAAACTCAAATGGGTCAAAGCTGATAATCTCAAAATCAAGGTAGATAGTGTATACATCCTGTGACCACTCTAAGGTAAGACCTAGGAAGAGCATCAAAACGCCTGTTATAAGATGAAGAACGCCAGCGTAAAGATTGAACTTTTTCAAATAAGAAAAGGAAATTGGAGATTCACCACTGGAACGTACTTCATACGTTTCACCAGAACTCATAATAATCAAGAAACATCAGTCTACTGGAATATTAATTTATGCACTAAAATAGTACCGAGCATTCATTTACATGACACTATAATATTCCATTGTGAGATAGTTGGTTGAATCTTAAGTAATAATAAAGATCCAAAACAAATAGAAATGATCCTTGAATTATCACTCCAAGTCCATTCCCAGCGAGAAAAGCGTTCTGCCAGAGAAAGACCAGCAATAGTATTCCAACTAGTTGATAACCGATGTCTAAAATGATGTTAATACGTAGAACCTTGGAAATCTTCTCTATTAGTTGATTACTCTGTTTGAATAATGTGAACAAAGCAATTACTGCATCAATTAACCCCCAGAGAATTCCTTGAAGACCAATACCTTGAAGAAAAGAAATAGGAGAGAAGAAGAAAAACAGACCACCAATAATGAGGTTCGAAATGCTCCAGATCAATAAGCGTCTACCTAGACCTTGTGTCAATCCCGTTTTAGATGCCAGATTTATCCCTCCATAAAGCAAGATAGTTACATAGAATGCGTCAGTATTCACACTGTTTAAACATACAACTATGATATTGAATCCGTGTAAGAAACCAATTATGCCGCTTCGAGTTGAGTCATGAAATTCAACTGATCAAAATATTCGTGAATTTCGACAATCTTTCCATCTTTCAGCTTAACTACATTGCAGAATGGAATCCGAATGATTTTTCCAGTCGGAGGGATTTGTTTTCCACTCTGAAGTGTGAAAGCTCCTTGGTGAGTTCCAGTCATAAAACCTTGAATACACACCCAATCATCCTGACCAAAGCTATTTGTAATCTCAGCTCGTAGGTTCGCAAAGATCTTAGCAAATGCAATGTTATCTTCTATAAATGCCATTTTCCCTTCTAGAGGTTCTCGACCACTTGCGAAATGATCTACAATAGCATCATCCATGAACTCGGCCATTCCTCTCGCGCCATCTGTGTTGTAGGCATCAGTTGCTTGTCTAACCAATTCTATGTTTTCTGAAACAGTCATGGTTGGTGATGTATTAACTATTGTTAAATATTTTTAGGTTGTTGTCACTATAGGAATTTAGTTCTCGGAACTTGAGAGTTATATGTAACCTGTACACAAGGGCGATATTATCCATATCACAAAAGTGCCCTTCAATCCAAAAGTATACAAGAATGCAGTAACTGAAGAGGAAAAACGATTAGCATATTGCCATTGCTCCCTAGTGAGAAGCAGCAAGGAGGATATATCCTCGACATTTTGTTGTTGTTCTGGTGGATGGGTAATGCAGCTGTGAGAAGGAATATTAGAGCAGCCAGTTGAGGTCCAATTGACTGAGTCGCTCTTAAAGGGAGATGATCAGTGCACACATTCTGTTCGTATCCCTATCGAATTTCGATAGAATCCCACTTCGAAATCATCATTCAAATGCGGAGTTCCGTATCATTTTATTTGCTCGAAATTCAAATTCACACAAGGTGCAAAGAGTGAGTGAGTCCAGACGTTGGATTGTGGGCGTTGTGCTGTTGATCCTGTTATCTAGTGGTTTTGCCGGACTTTTCCTATACTTGAATACAAATCCTGATAGACTTGCTATTAACTTCATTCCAGAACATACAAACTCAAGTCCTGGAGAAATTGGATGGTTTCTTGTTGAGATTGACGCTGTGGATGAAATTTCAACATATGATATTGCGATCCAAACCAATGTGTCAATAGAAACTGATTACAAATATTGGCCTCAGACGCCACTTATGGAAGTATTTGTCTATCCGAACTCAAGTCACATCGATATGTGCATCGAAGTGGAGGTGTCTTTCACATCAGGAGAGTTGGTAGCACATGATACTGCATACCTCTATGTGCTGAACTGGACTTTCGAAGGAGTATCAGAAGTGATTGAAAAGCGAGATGTGTTCATTCACTACCTTGAAACCACTTATCCAGAACTTGGCATAAATAGCTCCACTTCATGGACACCGATTCACAACGGTGTGGGAATCTTGATAGTCGGTCACTATCTATTCAAGTCTACCAATTGGGAGATGGAGATTGCTTGGCATGTTATGATTGCACCCCATGATTGGGTAGAAATTTATCTACGACCAAGAGCAGAAATCCAACCCAGTTGGGCTGGCAAGATTGATTCATGGAGCACAGATAATCAGACAGTTTTGGAGATGGAACCACCTTCAGAGATATATCGGGCAACGTGAAATAATCCTGACTTCATGTGCAATTGGATAGTTCCACTATTTCCTTAATCGGGGAATGAACCGGCCAGTCCTCTTCATATATTCTGAGTAGTCATTTCCAAATGTTTCAAGGAGCATCTGCTCCTCTTTTCTGGCTACAAACGGAAAAGGAATGATGAGAAGTATAGTGAAGCCAATAGTGAGGAAGTTGGCAGTCAGTAAAGCAGTACCAAACGAGAACATGTTGAGGATAGTATACATTGGATGACGGACTCGAGCATATGGTCCATCTGTGATTAACACATGGCTCTCTTTGATCTGTAGACATGCTGAATATTGACGATCCAGTGTTTTGTGAATCCACCAAAGAAAAGGTGTGCTTACGAGAGCTAAAAGAACGCCAATCCAACGCGCAAATTCTGGGTAGTTGGGTATCTGAGACCATGCAAACCATGGTTGATTGAGCATGTAAAGAATTATTGAAGCAAAGTATCCAAGGATTGCAAAGCTAATCACTGCCTCAGCCTTTTCAAATTTCCTACGCTCTTCGACTATTTCTGGTTCCCTGCGTTTTGGTTTTACAAATCTGTAATACCCTCGGACGCCAAAGAACAATGCATAGAGAAGAACAAAGAGAACCTGATAGAACGTTTCATCAGCCATCGCAATCACCAATTCATCCGCGATATTACATACTTGATAGTCAGAAAAAATACTAATAAGTCACTTTTTAACCTTGTTAGTTAAGCAACTATGAAAGTTTCCAATCGACTGAGGTTAGAATTGCAATGCCAAAAGTAGTGCCAGAGTATAAGGAGAAAGCCAAGCGGAGAATCATCGAAGCTGGGGCCCGAGTGTTCACTGAGAGAGGGTATTATGGGACGAGTATGGAAAATGTTGCAGAGGTATTAGGAGTGAGCAAGGGAGCCATCTATCAATATTTCAAGAGCAAACAACAACTCTTCTTTGAGGTGATTGAATTAATCTTACAAGCCCAAAAAGATGAGGTGATGTCCATAATTCTCTCCGACAGTCCCATGCGCATAGCATCAGAGGAGTTCTTTGAAACAAGAATCAATAGGGCTCTTGAATCTCGTTCTTTTGGTTTTGACCTATTTTTTGAAGCAGCAAGAAATGAAGAGCTTAGAATTCGAATGACTGAGATTTATGATAAGAGCTATGTTGAACTCATTAGCCAAGTTGAAAGAATGAAGAAGCAGGGCGTCATTAAAAGAGGAGCTGATGTAAGTGTTTTATGGAGAGGTCTAGTTGCTCTGCGTGATGGATTAATAAGCTCAGTATTCTTTGGTGCTGATGTATCAGATGCAAAGAAGACCTGGGGAAAGGTATCTACAATACT
>PJET01000227.1 GCA_002825515.1 Candidatus Thorarchaeota archaeon MP11T_1
ACTTCATTGGTATTGTCTGCAAAACAGGAAGAGCAAATTGTTGCTACTGCTGGTCAGACCATATTCACAACAACACTGGATGATACCTATATCAATAACGTGTCTGTTTACATTGATGGTCTAAGGATTGCTGATGGGGCTACTCTGGACTATACAGTATCTTCCGATGCGTTCAATAAAATTGTTGTGACACTGAATGCTCCGGCGACTTTGGGTCAGGAAGTTCTTGTCGTTGCTAACCAAGATGACCACTCAGGAAACATCAAGATTGTTAGCGAAACAATAACAGCCGCTAGTAATGGTCAAACCACCTTTGTGGTGACAGACCCAGATTTGATTCCAATCACATCATCATTTGCCGTATACGTTCAGGGCGTAAGACAGCACAGCTTTTCTATATTGAGTGCAAACAGCTTTGATATTGGCTATGGTGTGGCTTCAGGAACCGAGGTTCTTGTCGTTAAAAACGAGGCATCAGGTTCAGATAACTTGACAATACTTGAAGCAGGAACCAATGGTCAAATCCTGTTCAAAAAAGTTGTCGGGCTTTTGAATACTGTTGAATGGAGAGACCCCCTGTTTGATGCAAGCGCAATCACATCGGGCATTCTTGACGATAACAGGATACCAAAGGCTACGCCACTTGAGACATATCAGGGATTAAGGGATGATGTGTTCGTTACACCATCAAGTTTGCGTGGCGCATCACTAAAATCTTCAATAGACCATTGGCATAAAAGATATTTCAGTTCAAATTCTGACTTCTATATCAAGTCAACCCAACATCCAAGTCACCTTCAGGGATTCTTTGGTGCAACCAGTTATGGTGCCGTTATAGCCAATCCTGAAATTGTTTCGTCTTGGGGTGATATCAATAAGCATTTGCCAAACTGTCCATTATCGGCAATCACTGGGATAACTACAATACCATTTGACTATAGCAATTCCGGAAATCAGATTGTTGTCGTTTCTTCTGAATATGGTATGGCATATATCATATCGTCTGCCGGTTCATTCACAAACTCCAACTGGGTATCATACAGACCAGACCAGATAGGTTTTGCTTTTGATGAAAAAATTCTCGATGCCCAATTGATGATTCACAAGAAGGCTACCGACGAACCCATATTGTTTATTGTTACACAAACCAGTGTAGGTTTCTATAACTGCTATAGAAGAACCCTTGCAAGTTTCATTGCAAATTCTGGTGGATGGGCATCGGTATTGACTGGTCAAACATATCCAATAATTCTGAATGCTCCCGTATCAAGGCATAATGCGGGTGATACCAATGACGGTTTGATGCTTGTTGCATGTAGGGATACAGTAAGGATTATCAGGGATACTGCCGAAGACGGAACACTTGAGACAATCACTGATACTGCAATAGGAGCTTTCAGTGGTTCAAATTATATCACAACCATCATGGCAGTAAGAAACGCAACGGCTGAAGACTGGGATGTTCTTGTTGGTGGAACTGAAGGAATAATCTATAGAAGAAACAGCGTGAACTTGGTGACATCTGTCGCTTCTGCATACACTGTAGTATCATACCCTGTTGAAATTTCTCCAACAGAAATTGGAAAGGTCAATAAATTTCTTCCGACAAATAATGGTTCAATAGACCAACTTTTTGTTCTGACAGATAATATCGCCCTTTCAGCTTCAAATGAAATTCATAGTACCTATGACACAGAAAACAATGTGATTGGCGGGAAACTGGTGCATGGAATGGATTTTCATGCCATGACATGTGGAGCAAATACCTACTCGGCAACAAATATTGCAAATGCATCCAAGGTTGTTATACAGAATGAAATGGGAGACATCTCCGTTGGATTCCCGACAGCATCCGTTGGTGCGAATACCGCTGCCATAAGATTCATGCAGAATGCAATTCGTGCATACACCACAAAATATTCACCTGCACCAGTTATTGAGGTTGTTGGTGTGGATTCTGCCGGTGGGTTGACTGCGATTGGTGCAAAATCTCCGGTTAATACTGTGTGGGCAATGTTGGGAAATACCCAAGGTGGCTATCCAATACCAGTATCAAAAGACTTGCTTGCCGTATTCGCATTCAAAAGCATATATGAGACAAATGGTGATGACAGATATATCTTGGCTGTTGCAATTGATGGGGTCTATGTATACTGCCCATCGGATTCTGTAAATGTTCGCCGATTCATAAAGACAGCAAGAACTACAGTGAACCAGACAGGATTTATTCCAAAATGTCTAAAAGAAAATGATACCAATTATTATGTGCCTGTTGTAAACAAGGCTGATACATTTGTCGTTTATGGTGCTATTGCTTATGGAACCCCTGCAAGCGTAATGACAATTGGTGGATACCAATTGGAATTGTCATCCATAGTCGGAACCTTCTCTGTCGGAAACACCTTGACATGGGGTGGTGGTTCGGGAACCGTTAAGGGCATCATAACCAACACTAGGATTGTTGTCGACAATGTTACCAACCTGTCAATAGGTGAAGGCATAAGTAATGGACTTGGTGCAACAGCTAACGTGGCAACAGACGGAATTATCCGATTTGAACCTATAGATGGTCACAAATATCAAGGAATAAATTTCTACATATCACCTGAGCTTGGTTCATCAACAACAAAAGTATGTTATTCTGATATTGCCAATATCGCAACCAATAAAGGGGCAGTGCAGTATCTTCCTGTTGGTGGTGTGGGCGAACTTCCCGTTCCAAGCGGCTTCAATTATACATCGATTGGAACAATCGCGGGTATTGGTGGAGACACCATTCTCGTTGGAACTGATAACGGAAAAATATACGCATGTGAGGGTGATGCTATATCAACCCCTGCTTGGACACTTCTGTCGAATACAATCGATGGAGTTTCTGTTACTACCATGGGTGGCATAGTTCAGGAGATAGTTACAACAGGGAATAATAATGTGGCTATCGCAAAAATATCAAATGGCAGATACTATGCAACACCAAATGGCGTAGATTGGTTCTCTGTTAGCATTCCAACAAGAACCGGAAATACCATATCAAGAATTTCTGCGGATGATACTTCATCATTATTCTTTGGCGAAAATGTGATAAATAGTATTGATAATAATCCACCATCATACTATAAAATAACGGTCTAATATGACAGTCAACGTAATCATCGAAACCATTGATAAACTTGATAAAGTTCAGCAATGGAGACAGAAGTCTAATTCGTTTATTCAGGCTCTTGGTCAAGCTATCACCATTATTAATGATGCCGAAAGTCTGAACAAGCTGTTTATTCAGGATGTTGGTGGAACGTCGGGTCTTGTATTTTCTGTGAGTTCGGGAAGAATTCGTAATAAGGCTGATATCACAGATATCCTTGGTGCCAACCTTACTCTACCCGCATCACAATTGAGCTATGTATATCTCGATGTCAATGACAATACAACAAAAAGTTCTATCGTCGAACCAACAGAAAAGGCAATACCACTCTATCAAGTCACCACAGATTCTGTTGGCATAACTCTGATTGAAGACAAGCGTTCTTGGGCAACAATCAATACAAATATAGAACAGGTTAATGGGTTCCCAGTTATTGAGGTTTTCCTTCTTTCTTCTGCTTCCGATATCATTACATTGAATGCGTCTACAACAACAGATTGTACGGTCTATGTCGATGGATACAGAAAGGTCATGAGCGACGATTACATCATTCTCAATGACACCCAGATAAAATTTAATTCCATTCTTCCTATTGGTTCAAAAGTTATTGTTGCGGGAAATACACCAGAAACAACAATAAAGGCATTTACCAGTATTGACTTCAAGGTAGCAACAATACCAAACCAGACAGATTTTGTCGTAACTAGCGTTGGTCAATTGACAGCCAATACAGCCGTGTGGGTTGATGGTATACGCCAAAGTACATACACACTGGATTATGTGAACAATAAGGTGATACTTCCTTTTGGGGTTAGTGTTGGAACCGAGGTTCTTATAGCCAAGGTAGAAATTGCCGGAGGAACATTTACTGTATATGATGGCAATGATGGCGATATTATCTACAAGGTAGGAAGTTCTCTTGATGTCTGGGATTTTGGTGCCCCAAGTTTTAGTTCACTTGCCATAATAAGTGGTGTATTCAATGCATCAAGAATCCCAAAAGCCAATGCAGACTTCAGTCAGGAATGGTGGTGGGCTTATGATAATTATGAATTCATGACACCATTGTCTATTGATGAAAGTAAACAACCAAAAAAGAATACCAATTGGATAGAAAAGTCTTTTGCAAAGACAGAAGATTTCACTATGACCGGCTTCAATGGAAGAAGTATTGTTGGCGACTGGTTGTCATTTAGTCCAGCCTCAACCGAAGTAAAGGCGACACGATATGGTAGGGTGACAAAAACCACAGATACTTCCAATTTTAATGGAGACAATTTAAAAAATGCTCCATTTATGATTGCAGACGTAGCCATGATAAGAGACCCCGCAGCAAAATTCTCTGAACCAAAATACATCATTGCCGGTGAATATGGTGGAAAACGATTGGCTGTTCTTGATACATTAAATGCCAGCGGAAACTGGATAGATGTTCCAACTCCATTCGGAAATGGGTGGGAAATAATCGGTCTTGGAACCTATAACTATGATAGAAAATGGAATTTGGTTGCTCAGAGACCCGATGAATGGGTTTTTGTTAGTGGATGGAACAAGGCAGCTAACCAGAGTGCAATTTACAAAAGAAACTCCAACCAGTTTCCTTCTGGTGGAGGAAGTTGGTCATTGGTAGCCAATTTTAATTCTCCAACAGCAATTAACAAATTGACAAAATTCAGTTGCCCTAATGCATTTTATTCAAGCCCACTTTCATTTGCCAGAGAGAATTACGTTTACTGCTTTTATGGTCATGAAGGAGAAAACCTGTCAAGTCAACCACTGGGTTCTGTTGGAAAGGAACCTACGGCACTAATCAGCTTTTGCTCAGAGCAATATGATTTTGCTGTTTCTCCATATGGTCATTGCAGGTTTCATTTCTTCTGTGCAGACAACCAAGGGAATGTGTATTACTATTCAACCCGCGACTCTCTGTTTACAACAACCAATTCATGCGCCGGAGCATGGACATTGCTTGGAAATTATGGGATAGGGAATGTTCGACACTTTGCCCTTTTATTTGAACCTGATGGCACATGGGGAAGGGTTCTTATGATGTCTGGTGATGCCGGAACAAAATTCTTCAGGTTCGAGGGAGAACAGACTGTTTGGACACCTGTCGATAATGTTAGCCCGAATATACCAATGGGAACAATTGTTGATAGCACACTGACCTACTTCCATAACCAAGGCTCTATTAGTGGTCAAACAACAAAAACCATTTTGCAAGATTCCAATGGCGACTTTGTAATGCACCATTATGGGTCTGGCGCACATTCAACATTAGCCGATGCTACAGCACGATTCCCGACCTACTACAAGGCATTCACAAGCGAAAACTCGCCTGCCCCAAAATTTGGAATACGTTCCATAGTTGATGGAAAAAATATTACAATGATTCTTGCCGACAATCCTGTCAATTCAATATGGGTAAAGGGATATGGTATTGATTATATCAAGCCGGTTTCGGCTCGAAACGACAGGATAGGTGGACTATGGTTTTTAAATAACAGGTTTATTCTTGTTCACACCAATCCACAAATAGTCGAAATATCAACCGACGGAATTTCATGGACAAAATACACCGCAACAGGTTTAAATAATCAAAAAATGGATTTGGTATATGGTAATGGTGTCTATGTGGCAATATATGATGGCGGAGTTAATAGGGGTCAATACAGTATTGATGGATACAACTACACTAATTTGCCGAATGTGCCAGATTCATACATCAAGAGCATTACGTTTGATGGAAGCCTTTTTGTTGGCATATCTACAGCAAATAATATCGTTACTTCACCAAACGGCTCTACATGGACTGTTGTCGGGTCAACAACAATATCGGATATCATCTACAATCCATATTATGGTGGATATATTGGTGTTGATGGCATCGATATAAAATTCAGTACAGACCTGATAACATGGGTTCCTAAGAAGGGTCTCTATGGTCAGAACCTGAAATTAACCGGAAGCGGTAAACATGTTTTCGTGAATATCAGCTACAATAACACCACAACCAATGTATTGATTGCTGACCTTAATGCCCCATTTAATGATGGAATTATAGAAAATATCATGCCATTGACTATCAACGACGAACCAACAGAAGTATTTGAAAGTGGAAGCAAATTCTTTGTTGGAACAAAAACCATAAATAATATCACAGGAAGACCACCTGTTTATTACCAAATCGAATTGTAACCCATAAATTAACAAGAATAAGGGAAAGAGA
>PJET01000228.1 GCA_002825515.1 Candidatus Thorarchaeota archaeon MP11T_1
CTCGATACCCAACAAAACTTGGGAAAAGGGATGGATCATCTAGCTATTAAAACAGCTATGGTGGTACAACCATTTCTAGGTATTATACCAAAAAGTATTACCGGTATGGGAGAGTTAGGAAAGGCTGGTTATGATGCCGGTCAAACTATTTCAGAATCATTTTCAGCTGTGGCTCCATTACTTTCTATGGGTTTGGGAAAAGAATTAACAGAGGGTCTTCAAGAAGCTGCTAATATGGCATCTCGTACATATGAATTACAACGAGGATTAGTTGGTATTGCTGCTGCTCAGGGTAACCTGAGTAAAATGATGGACGATGGTAAGTTTTCCACAGAAGGTATGAACGAAGCCATGACTGATATGTCAGATTTAGCTTACGAAAGTGCTGTAGCTACCGGTCAATCAGTTGGTTCCGTCATGAATTTAGCGAGAGCACTTAAAACGATTCCTGGTGCTTTATCAGAACCTATACAAGTAGGAGGTAATTGGACCAGCCAACTCACTTTAACATCACAAGTTGCAGCAGCCTTTGGTAAGGAACAAAGCGAAGTAGCGGCAGATCTCTCAAAGATGTACACTGAGATGGAACTCAAAGGAACCAAATCTTTTGAGGTCATAACTAAGTTGTATACAGCCGCTGGTGACTCTAAACTACGTTCCGACGCATTTACCGAATCAGTAATGGGAATTGCTGGTAGTTTCAAGATACTGGGTGATAACACTGAAGCAGCAACTAATGTAGTCAAAGCATTTGATACCGCGTTTAAGGATAGCGAGATTAGCCCCGCTGCCATGCAGGAAGTCATCACAGGTATGACCGAGGGCATCAAAAACATGGAACGTGGCACTCAGGCATTCATTTCCGCTCAGACAGGTGGTCCTGGTGGTTTAGCTGGTGCATTCCAAATTGAATACGCCATGCAAACAGGAAATATGGAAGAGGTTCTCGAAAGAACTATGAGAGCCATGCAAGCTCAGTTTGGTGGCGAAGTTCTCACATTAAAGGATGCCGCAGAAAATCCCGCTTTAGCTGGTGAGTTTTACAAGCAAGTACAGTATTTGACCCAGGTTGCTGGTGTGGCTAAGAGCGATCGAGAGGCGTATCGAATTCTTGAAGCTATGCAATCGGGCGTAATGGATATGCTTCGTCCTGGTGCCGAAGGCACAGAGAGAGCTGAGATATTATCAAAGGTTCAAGAAAGGGGTATGCAAGAACAAGAGAGAACCACTTCTGCTGTTGTAAGAGTTCAACAAGTATTAGAGAGGTGGCAATTATCCTCAAGTCAGGAACTATCAAATATAAATACTCAGCTTGTATCTCTGGTAGGTATAGATAAAAAAATGGCCGAAATGGTTGAAACAAGTGCTACTCGTGGCATACGTGGTATGGCAGGGCCTAGAGCGGAAACTGCAATTATTGGTGGGACTGAGGAGGATTATATAAATGATCTTAGAGAGAAAATGTCAAAAGGAACAGATTTTGCGGTAAATATGCTCGGTGGAATGGTGCCCTTTGGAGAAAGGGCGTATGGAATGTTAAAAAAACCAGGAGAGACAGGTGGGGGACTTCGTGGGTTACTAGCTGCGGCTATGCCAAAAAAAACAGAAGAAGAACTAGCAACCACTCCTGTTGCTCTTCCGCCTGGTACAAGAGCTGGAATGGGTGCTCTTCCGGGCGGTGCTCCAGAAATTCCACTTCCCGCACCGGCTGGGCCAGGTGGCATATTGCGAGGAGCCGGAGCCGGCGCAGTAAATCCAATGGAATACTTTATGGAGAGAGGTGAATTCCCACCAATAACCGTAGAGCACGCACCTATTGAAGTGAATATAAATCTGAGCGAGCCGTTCAATCAAAAAGTAAAAGCAATAGCGGAGGGAGTTTACGAGCAACGTGAAGGAGGAAGACAGAGACAGAGGCAAGGTGGTAATGCAGCGACAAAATGAGGTGTAAATGGCAAACTTTCTAGAGCAAATAAATGATGGAGTTGATAAAGCTTTTGATGCAGCAACTGGCGTTGTGCGCGGAGCACTATCATCCGCTGCTGCTGGATTCTCTAATTTAGCTAATTTACCCTCACCTTCTGGTAGCCAAATTCGTCAGGCCAGAATCTCCAGTCTACGAACCGCAAATGCTGTTCGTAATATGGTCCGTTGGTTTTTACCAGAGACCGGCATCGTGGAGATGTATATTAATCCACAAAATATCAGTTACAATGATAAGAAACATATTCCAGCTCCCACCCGTACCCGTGGGGGATATCTAATCCAATACTGGGGCGAAGAATTAGGAACTATATCTTTAAGCGGAATCACAGGCTCATCTGGTGTTGAAGGAATCAATGTTCTGTATGATATCTATCGTAATGAGCAAGTATCATTGGATGCTTTGGCATTGGCGGTAGAAGCTGCTCGTGATAGAGAATCACTCGAAGGGGGGATACTAAGTGATTTATTTAGTGGAGAAGCGCTATTGGGTGGCGTTGGAAGAGCACTTGGTGTTGGTGCTGATGCGATATTTGATCAAGTAACAAACGTCATTGAGAGTGGTAATATCAATCCCGTCACCCCTAGACCTACATTAGCATCTATTGCATTCCAAACAGAAATGTATTGGTCTGGTTGGGTTTTCCGCGGTTACTTCAATTCAATGAGTGTAACGGAAAGTGCAGAAAAACTCGGTTTATTTGAATATAAAATGGAATTTACTGTTGTTCAGAAGCGCGGATTGCGTTTGAACTTCATGCCCTGGCATCGCAGTGCCACTAATGGTCCATCCAATTCTGACCCTGCATTTGGCCCACCATATTCATTCGCCACTTTGCGTGACCCAATCCCAAGGAGAGATGTAACGCAGGATGATTTGTCTCGGTTGACTAGGGCTAGGGCATCGATCGATCAGGCGCTCCAAAGCGCACGGCCGCTGTGATATAGGGAGTAATATGGGTTTTCTATCTTCGCTTGGTGGTATCATCAACGATCAATTCGGGATTGGTGAAAATACATCTCATTCCCTAGATAATGTATCAGATGGACTCGTACGTGATTCTTTTGGAAAACTCGGTGAATACGCTAAGAAAATCGATCAGAGTGCCGAGCGATACTACATGGAGGATGGTTTTATCCGAGATTTGCGTCCACGGTCTCGTTCTATTCTATTCCAACAGCCTGATATTTATGTCGTTATCAAAAAGAGAATGTTTTCGACACTTCAAGATAACTGTAGGCTTGATTTATTAGAAGAAAAAGAACGTATTCTTATTGCTGCTACCAAAAGATTGTTCCAAAACAAAACACGTCTATTGGCAGCTTATGAGAAACTAACTAAAATTGAACAATTAGCTTTCGATTCTGGAAGGTTTAATACATTCTTGGGACCTTTCTTTTTTGATCTTATCGATAGTACTGGAGATTTTTTCAACATTTTCAATATCGGTGGTACTACAAAGGCAGCTATAGATAAACTGAGAAAAGTTATCTCATATGGCGAGCCAGGTCAATATAGCAACTGGACAACCAACGACTATGATGCTGTTTTTGGGAAAGACATTGGTGAGGGGCCGGGTACATTTGAGCTGACCAATATAGCTTCTGTAACAACACAAGTATCTACGGAGTGGGGTGGTGGCAATGCCAAACTCACGATAGAAGATCCATACAATTTACTTACTGTCACCGAGAAAGATATTGACCAAGCATTGACGGATGTTACTAATCCAATGCGGACTGGTACGTTTTTCAAGTTTACCGATATCGAACTCCAGAATCGTATCAAAGAACTGAAATCTGAACTTGCTGTCATGCGAGCTTCTAGACAGGCAAGTCAAATCACATTTAAACTCAGCCCTGGTACTGTCTTTTCCAAGCGAGTTCGTGCCATTCTTGATGATGAAGGTGTTGAGATTAAGTTCGAATATTCGACTGGTGTTCAGGATGCTTTTGAAGGATTTGAGAGCGCCTCGAATTTCTTTGATGTTGCTAGCTCGGTTGGTAGTTTATTCTCTACCGGCTCTGTGCAAATTGAATCACAGTTTCTAGCTGGGAATGAGGGTGGTAATATTAGCCCGAGCAATCAACTCACCAGTTCTGAGGCGAATAAATTCACCGAGATTATCTCTGATGTTTTTACTTTGTTGGCTCAGAGGCAGACGAGTCGCCGTGAACTCAAGAAGCGCAATGCTGAAATCAACTATGCTCGAAACAGAATGCGTCTATTTTTCAATGGTAAGTATGTTATCCAACCAATGGACACAGTCACTATCTGGATGAATACCAGAACTGATGAAGATGCACGGCTTCCGGGTGGTTTTGCCAAGCAGCAAAATGAACGCGGCTTGGGTTTAGCACAGAAATTCGACACGATAGTCAAAAACATCAATAATCAATTGGCAGCATTGTCAGATCCGTTTGGAAGCGGAGGTGGAGAAACTGTACTCAGTTTCGAAGATGTTGAGCGATTGAGTGTTGTTGGCCCGGACATGCCGAGATGGCTATGGCGTCAATTCCGCCAAGATATCACAGCCCAACCGACAGGACCATGTATATTTTCTGGGATTGTAGGAACGGGCAATCAGGGAGTTAGTGGATCTTGGAGTGATGGTAAATGGACCATCACTGTCAATTGTGAAGATAACACAGGATATTTCGATAAGGGACAGGTCAATTTCAAACCTGCCGCGGATGTTTTCAACGCTTCGATTTACGATCCACTGACACCGTTTGATGTGAGTTTTGATGCTGCTACTGGTGTACCCATTAACGAAATCAGTGCAGGAGATTTTCCACCGTTGTTACCAGAGAATCAGAAACTACTCTTAAGTGGTTCTACGGTTTTTAGTAGTGGTCCACATAAAGGTTCTACAGCAACGGCAGAGAAAGTTACAGATCCATCATCAAAAGAATTAGCTTTTGATAGTTTCAGGTCTGTTATTTATTCTCCGGATGGTATGGTTTATCGCTGGAAGCAGGGTATCCAAACACTGACTTGGAGTGGTAGGCAGAATTCGCAGACATCTATTGATCAAGAAAAGGCTGTTTTACTCACAGCCCAGCCGTTTGCTGGTCAGGATGTCATGAATGTTATTTCACTTCTCGTCACTGGCCATCCATATAACTATGGCACCTTCCTTAAAGCTGCAATTGCAAATGGAAATTCTATTGGTAGAAAAGATGAGGTTAATAATCTAGCAGCTGCGCAAACATACATCCAGGGCCTGTTGTCAGATATCGAGAGAAATAATGCAATTTGGGGTGGTTTTATACCGCACAAAAAATTGACGATGAACCCGGCGATGGAGAGTTTTATTGCTTCGCAGCGTCTCGATTTAATCACGCAAAATGAGAAGCTGAAGCAGAAACTAAATGAACGAGCTAAGGTTGAGGATGAATTAACTTTACAACTGGCTGGTTTTCAACCTCCAGCTGGTTTAATTGGCCGAGATGAAGAGGGTCGAGCTGTTGGGCGTAGCGCCCAATCTAGCGTTGGCCCAGATCTCGACGTACAGGGAGCAGGAACAGCACTGGAGACTAAGATTGTATCGCTCAGTAATGAGATTCGCGCTCTTCAAAACGAATATGATGCTACCATTAGCAATCAAGTCGCTAATAATCCTGATATTGGACTCACCTTGATTGGCGATGATGTAAATGCAAATCCAACTCTAACTTCTATTGATGATGCTAAATCTACTCCGGCGCAGAAGCAAAGAGATGAACTTCAGTTGAGACAGAATCTATTCAGATTTACAGCGCGTAGATTCTGGCAAGTTCGTGCCAATATGGATCAAAATCTCTTTATAGTTGATGATCAGTACGATAAGAACTTCGACATCCAAGCTTTCGAAAGGAAGATTGGAAACAAGATTGAAGTGTTTAATAGTGAGTACGATACCATTGGCGATAAGATTACCAGTGTAAAGAATCTGTTAGGATTAGAATGTTTTGCCAATACACAGGGCCATATTGAGGTTCGACCACCATTGTATAATCGAATCCCAAGTTCGGTGTTCTATAAGATGTTCCAGGATCGTGAGGAAACTGGCGTCAAAGTTTTTCCAGATTTCTTAGAAAACCTATACTTTAATCAGATCAGAGCTATTTTTAACCAAATCGAGATTATAGAAGATGAGATTCGATTACGGGCAATTTCTCTAGGTGCCAGGGATGATAGAGAAATCATCGGATTAATAACTACTGGGGGGAACTCTGTTCCATTCGGTCAATTTACTTTCCTCACAGATTTTAATGGTGATGGTAGGATTGGAACTAGATCCCTCTGGAACGTACTGACACAAACCAGTCCTGATTTGATCGAAAGTTGGGACAACACAGCACTAAAGGAACTGGATCAAATTAGCGAACAGATATCCACT
>PJET01000229.1 GCA_002825515.1 Candidatus Thorarchaeota archaeon MP11T_1
GTTATTAGTAATGCCAGCCACCAACGTAGTCGATAGAAGTGCTTGTACACACTCCTAACTTCTCACACGCAATGACCATCATAAACAGAAGTTTTAGATAAGCTAGTCGGTTTTTATCACTAGAGGTCAAGAAGTACTTCCTCACTCTCTTCTGGAGTTTCAATTGCGAATCTGTCTTTGAAGACCCGTGAGTCTTTCCTCATCAACACATCCTTGATTTTAGCTACTTCACATGCAGTTTTCTTAGCATCTTCTTTGTTTCCAGACTGATTTTGTACTATGCTCAAATTTGTAAGCACAGTTGCCAAGCTTGGTAGGAACATATCTTCAGTTGTTTCAGTTAATTTCCTCACCAGCTTAAGCGAATCTTTTTGATATTTCAAGCTCTTGGGCAGCTCTTTTTTGTAGAGATAAAAAACACTAAGATTGTTCAAAGTCCAAGCTAGGTGTTTGTCGAACATATCTGGTGAAATCTCGACCAACTTCTTCCGAATCTCTAGACTCTCGCTCAGTAACTTTTTGGCTTCCTCCAATCTACCCATCTTTCTAAGAAGAACACCATAGTTATTAAGAACTGAACCAACCCGATTTTGGACTTCGACATCTTCAGGATTAGTTTTGCACAAATCCCTCGAAATTTCGAGTGACTGAACATAACTCGCTTCTGCTTCCTTCAATTTCTGTGTTTTCTCTAAAACCAATGCGTAGTTGTTCAGACAATCAGCAACATTAGAACCATGATGTCCTGGAGATGTTTCCATTAAAGATCTGAATATCTTTAGAGAGGTATCATAAGAAGTGATAGCTTCTGAAAATCTGTTCAATTCAGTATTGAGAATGCCTAAATGAGCATGAGCTGAAGCTAGAATATAAGGGTCTTTTTCAGCGGCGTATTCTTCAGCGAGTTGAAGGGCTTTAGTGAACATTCCTTCTGTGTCTTTGTATCTGCATGTTTGCAACATTAGTTTTCCAAATGTTAGAGATGTTTCCGCGATAGTTACCCATTCAACTGATGGTTCTTTTTCGTATAGAACCATCGATATATCTAATGATTTTTGCAAAAACACCTCTGCATCATAAGGACGATTGGTTTTCCGAAGAGCACGACATAGGTGTCCAAAAATCATTGCTCTGAATACAGGATCCAATTGTTGAAAATTAGATGCTTCAACAATTTTCCTTGTTGTCATCTCTGCATCTAATGGTTTTCCTATTGATATCTGCAAAGCCGCCAAGCTAGATAAAATCAGATTTCCTGCAGAATGTCGATTCCACCAAAAGCCTGACTCTGGAATTTTCTTGCTAAAGTCGTACGACTCCTGCAACATTTTCTCTGCTTCCCTTAGTCGATTTGTATTCAATAGAAACATACCGTAATTCCAACGAACTCCCCAAGCCCCAAGAGTTCGCGGTAGCTCCAGTCTTGGATCTAGTAGATCTGATTCTTCTAGTAAGTCATTAAAGGTAAAGAGACTTTCTTTGAAAAACTCATCCGCCTCTTGCCATCTTCCTAATCTTACATAGAGCTGTGCTAGGTGATATAAGATTCTACCCACATAAAGCAAGTAATTACCTGATTGGTTGTTGGCAAGCTCTCGCGCAGCAGCAAGAGCCTCTGACAGCATGGGCTCACACTCAGCAAACCTTCCAAGATGAAACAAGCAATATCCTCGCCAGTCTTGAATTGCCAAGGTTCCTTCATTCGTGTCTATCTTAAGTATCTCAAGCATCTCAATGAAATCTGTAACAGTTGCACTTGCTCCTGTTCCTATTTGGACCTGGAACTCAAGAGCAATTTTATCAATCGCATTTCGAGGGCTTGCTCTTGCTAGAGAAGAGATAGCTAAACCTAGCAGAATCATATCAGATCTGTCCTTTGAAGCCTTCTCCAATCTGGCTGCGACTTCCTCACTCAGTACCTTAAGTCGGTCACTGAGTTCTGCAATGACCAACTCCTCAGCCAGGTCATGCAGAACATAGGTTTCATCTCCTATATTTCTGACAAAGCTAAGTCGAGTCAATCTGTCCCATTGTTCAGCTTTCATATCCGGTGCGATAATGTTCATTACACGTCTGTTGACGAATGGTAAAAGTCCTACGCGATCAATGAAAGGTGTCAAATCATGCGCCTCATTGAAAAGACGACGCCAAGTTCTGATTCGGACCTCCTCGAGTGTGTCTGCACCAAGATCTTCAATATCTTCGAATGAGATATTTCCTGTATCAATCAAGTCACAGATGGCACCAATCACAAATGGATTTCCACCACTAACACTCACTATTTTTCCTTGAAGCTTCGAATCAGATATTTTTCTTAGCCTCAGTAACTCATTGCTGCTCTCTTCATCTAATTCCAATAGCTCAGTTTCTTCAATCTGATCTTTCATCTTTTCAATTACTGCTCGTCTGCTAGCTATCACTCCTACAGAATTAGATAGTGAGCAAAGAAAGACACTCCAGAGTTTAGCTTCTGTGATCTGCTTTCCACCATATCTCCACTTTGTTTTCTCATTGTCAACATATTCAAAGCTGTCCATTAGAAAGAGGATGGGAACCTCAATATTGCTTCTGACATTGATATCTTCGAGCAATGCATCGAGATACAGGAACTCTGCATGGTGAGGCTCTTTCCACAGAATCTCGAGAAGTCTTTCAATATGATTCTTTCCTAATCTTTCCTGCAACCATTTTCCAACTGTACTAAACTTGCCTTTCAATTTCGGAGTCACTTGAGCACTAACAGCTGAGATTGCATTGCCAATAATGGTTAAAGTGCCAATGAAAGGAATTGCCATGAACACGTCCTTGGCCCATTGGCGACCTGCTTCCTGAACAGGCTCAACTCCCTCAACAAACCGTTGTCTAATCTGCCAGAGGACATCAAAACGTTGGAGTTTCACACCTAGGAGCGATATTCCTTTAGCTATCATATTTAGTCTGTCGTAGAACTCCGAATGTTGCTCGCAGTCCACTCGGACTGTTGTTTGAATCGTACTTGTCCAATGGTCAAGTAATGATGATTTACCAATCCCACCAATTCCTTTGAGGTGTAGTACGACGCTTTTATCCCGACATCGTTTGAGAGCTTGGCTCATCCATTCGAGATACTCCTCGCGATTAACAAAGATCCGTTCAGATGGCTCAAAGCGTTTGTACACACTCCTCACCTCGCAAAACGCACTTGAGTCTTTTAGCGGAGAGCACAGATAAGCTAGTCGGTCGATTTTACATGTCAGAAATCCTACATCTGTTATTGAAACAAATCGGACATTCGTTACACGAATTGATAAATTTTTAAAGAATCACGCTATATAGTGATGCTAGGTATTTCGTTTCATTGGGGAGATGCAGTAATGGGTCTTCGACAGTATGTGATACGAAGATGCGTCTACATGTTTATGCTGATAATAGCTGTGGTCTGCTTCAACTTCTTCTTATTTCGACTTCCAACATTTCTGTTTGGGGCTAATCCCATCAGTCTGATGCTAAGCGATGAGCTTCGTCGGAACCTGACTCAAGACCTGTTAGAGCAGATGTATGCCAACTTCGGACTTGTAATGAATCCTGACATTTTTGATTGGATCTACATGTTCTGGCGTTACATCGTCAGCATGTTCACTGGCAACTTCGGAGTTTCATTTCTAACCAAGCGCCCAGTGATGGAAAGTATCGTTGAGCGTCTTCCCAACACACTCTTGCTGATGGGCAGCGCTTCTATGGTTTCTATTCTCATGGGCATGTGGACAGGTATCAGAGTCGCATCAGATCCTGGTTCAAAGAAAGACATTGGAGCAATTACCATGACCTTGTTCTTCTACTCATTGCCTTACTTCTGGATAGGAATGGTATTTCTCATGTTCTTTGGCTACATGCTACCTTTATGGACTGAAGCAACATTTGGTGTTGCTATTGGATTACCTCAATTTGGTACAATCAGCTATGAGGTCTGGGAAGTTGCTAGGGTACATCCTCTTGGAGCATTAATGGTTGCTGGTGATATTCTGTTCCATCTTATTCTTCCAATGATGACTTTAGCGATTGGAGCTTTTGGATATTGGTTTCTCTACATGCGTAACAATCTTGTAACTGTCCTGACCGAGGACTATATTCTGACAGCCCGTGCAAAGGGATTGGACGAAAATCAAGTACTATACAAACATGGATTGAAGAATGCTATGCTGCCAATGGTTACTGCCATCGCATTAACTCTGAGTGGTCTAATAACTGGAACTGTCTTGATAGAAACTGTCTTTTCATGGCGTGGTCTTGGTCGATATATCTTTGATAGCCTGATCGCGCTAGACTTTCCAGTTGTTCAGGCAATATTCTTGATAATTGCCATAGTAACAATTCTAGCGAATTTTGTTGCAGACATGCTCTATGGTGTACTAGATCCTCGGATTAAATATGGATAGATTCACAAGTTTAGCATAGAATTATCGAAACCTTATACTAAATGAATAGTGGGTCATTTATAGTAGATTCATAGGTTTTAGATAATATTGGTCGTTTTGATTCAGAAATCCAATAGTTAAAAGGTAAACTTACTATTCAATATATGCAAATCAATCTGGAATAACTTTTTGACATACTTATCTGTACAAACATGTAGTAGGAGTATCATAATTACATGGAGTGAAGAAGCTCATGACTGAAGAAACCCGCAGTTCTCTTTTCGAGAAAAGTGAAGGTGAAAAAGCCTTCGATGCAGGGAATGTCATCATGAGTTATACGAGGGGAGTCCTGCTTCATCAGAGGATGAATCTCGATGATGCAATCAAACTTCTTGAAAACGCACTTAATTTGGCTGTTGATGGTGATCTGTTTGACTATGTCATAAAGTCACAAGTTCAACTTGCATCGGTTCATTTGAAAAGGTATCAAATTCACGGAGACGAGAATGACTACAAAGCTGCTTTGAACTACTCTGAGAATCTTGCTCAGATTGCAGAAGAACAAAATCTCGGTCCTGGCATGGTTGAAGCATTACTTCTCAGAGCAATCCTCAAACGAACGGCAAAAGATATGGTTGGCGCTAGGCATGATTTATTGAGAGCAAAAGCATTGGCTCTCGAGAACAAGCTCTCAAGTGTTGTAAAAGTAATCAATCGAGAGATAGAAGAGGTTCAGAGTAGAGACAAACCCAATCTTGAATGGAAGATGGATGATTCCGATGAGGTTGACATAGAAGAAAGCTTGGAAGAGATTCCAGGAGTTTTCGCCAGGCTCATGGATATGGAACTCTCACGAAATCCAATTGTAGTTCCAGTAAAGCTTTATCGACTTGTTGTGATGAAACCAAAGGATGGCTTGCCAGTTTATACTTACGACTTCAATGATGAATTATTGGAATCCAACATTCTAGTATATGGGTTATTGTCAGCTGTTACATCAGTTGGATTGGAGATTTTTCCAGATGCTGGCAGGATCAGATCTCTCGCCCATGAGGGAAAAACAATCATTATGGAACATGAAGGAGAATACATGGGTGCTTTGATAGCTGAAAAGGAAAACTTCAGAGCGCGGATTTCACTAAGCAATTTCCTCAAAGGATTCGTTGAGATTTGTCCGCCTGAACAATGGCGTGGAGAGGTTCTAAATCATAAAGATCGGCAGGAGGCTGACTTTCTCCTTGCAAAGACTTTTCGAGACTTAGCAGTAACAGAACCTGAAGTCAAATAGAATCCACAGCACTATTAACGACGTGCCATCTCTTTATCAATTAGTTGCAGAATATCGTCAATACGCTCGAGAAGCAGTTCTTTTAGTTGCTTACCGGCATGTTCAGTTGGAGGCTCCAATTCAAATGCTTTCGTGTACATTAGTTTGGCTTTCAAGATTTCTTCATTTAGAACTCTTAGTATGTCAGTCCCCATATATGGAATCTCTTCAGATAGGTTTCGTAACCACTCAAGTTGAGTCACCATTTCTTCCCTCATGGAACTAGAAATGCCCACTTCTTCTATCGAGAGTAGTTCTTCAGGTGTAAGCGCGTGTTCAAGTGCAGTAACTCGTTTCTTTGACCTCCTAACGAGCATCCCAGCTGTTAAACCAGCCGCTGCAACTATACTAATGTAAAGAACATCTGGTGGTATTATAATAGGTGGAATTGACCATTGGACTCTAGGTATTTTATTTCCGTGTACAACTATTGTCAGTCCATATTGATCTTCGAAATCATCAATATCATATTCAACGGTACCCGTATCAGGACTAGAAAAGTTGACCTCCCATCGTTGTGTTGCCTCATTAAATATTGCCCTCTCACCATTAATAATGACTAACGTAGTTGGATTTTCAATATACGATGCATCTGATGTATAGCGAAGTTGGAAGTAAATT
>PJET01000032.1 GCA_002825515.1 Candidatus Thorarchaeota archaeon MP11T_1
ACTGGCTATGCCTATTAGTAGTCCGGGAGCTCCTAAAATGGCTACATCCAAATATTGCATAGATTCATCTCCAAGACAAGTATAGAAGAAATCAGAGCATTGATTAATTCTTTGCCGGTTTCATGGGAAAGTTGAATGCACCTACCATTTATTCCAATGCACGATTTCTGAGAGGTCCTTTCTCGTTCTTGGGGCTTTCTCCTTTTCTCTCGACCGCTCATCAAGCATTTTGGGGTCGCCCTCGTATCCAATGAACACAACAGTCACGATTCTATATGCATCAGGGATTCCTACGATATTTTTGAGTTGATCTTCATTCCATCCTGCTGTTGGATGTCCTAGGAGTCCAAGATGAACCGTTTGAAGAAGCATATTTTCAACTGCTAGACCGACATCCATCATGAAATAGGGTAGTCCATGAGAAGGACAGCCGCCATCCTCCTTAGCAGCAACAATGATCATTACCGGTGCAGCTTTTGCATATGCATTACCCCTGCTCAGAGATTCATGGGCTTTTACCAAAACTTCAGGGTCGCGGAGTACCACGAAATTCCAGGCTTGTGTATTCATGCATGATGGTGCCCATCTCCCAGCCTCAAGAATTGATTCAAGCATATCATCTGAGATTGGTTTGTCAGAAAAAGCACGCCCACTACGTCGCTTCATAATCTCCTGTAATATCAAAGAATGATCCCCACATTTTTTCCTTAGTCTTTATTCTTTAAGAGCCATAGCAGTTCCGCAATGTTCAGGAACATCTTGATGCCCACAAGCAGGGCCCATCCAACAGACGAGTTGGTCGCCTTCCATGTGCATCTCTCTTCCACAGTGAACAGGTACGGATACCTCGGCTCCACACTTTTTACATACTAGTTGTCCCATATCAAAATCACCTTTCGAGCTACTTGCTCAAAACTATATATAACTTCTATTAACTATATTTAACTTTGTTGATGGTCCCATAATCAGATGTGCAAAGAACCGTATCTTAAGTCGAATTCTCTGCTTTTAAGTCAACAACGACTGATAGAGTAGAGAGACTTGACAAACTCTGTAGTCCTTGATAGTAGTTCCAATACCTTCTATATGAAATGACATCCTAGATAGGATAGTATTTGTCAGGTGCTTCAGCATACACTTTTTCATCTGTTTTGTGTGCTCCAGGTGTGTCCAGCTCTACATCTCGTTTTAGAGACCGGTCTTCGGCTAATATTTCGTTGAAAACTTCATTTTGGATTATGAGCCGCTGTACCTCATTACTTCCAGTCCATATGGTGGCTAATCTAGCATCACGATAAAGTCGTTCTAGTGGATAAACATCCGTGTAGCCAATCCCTCCAAGAATCTGCATTGCTTCGTGAACAGCATTAAATCCAGCCTCAGTGGCAAACACCTTTGCCTGAGATACTTCTTTTCTGCACCATTCACCAGTATCAGCCATCTTGGCAGCACGATATACGAGGCCTCTTGCAGCATCCAGTGAAGTGGTGCAGTCAGCAACTTTGAAGCTAATAGCTTCGAATTTTTTGATTGCTCTTCCAAATGCTTCTCTTTTGTCTGCATATCTAACCGCGATTTCGATAGCAGCTCTACCCATACCAATAGGACCAGCAGCAGATGTCAATCTCTCAGGAACCATCATTGCGTTGAATATAGAGTTCCCGTCATTAAGCTCACCGACGAGGTTTGTCTCAGGAACTTCTACGTTTCTCATCATTATTCTTGCAGCCCCCATGCCGCGACAACCCATGAGTTCATACTCTTCCTCAACCTTGACGCCCATATCTCGATCAATGAGAAATGCACTGAGTGACTGGTGTGGTGGTGCCTTCAAGTCAGTTTTAGCATAAACTAGAAAATAATCCGCTCCAACACCCCCTGCAACAAACCTCTTCTCACCATTTACAATGAAGACATCATCTTTCTTGATAGCTGTTGTATTAGTACCAAAGAAATCCGATCCACCACGAGGCTCTGTCAAACCCTCACCACAGATCTTTTTCCCTTGGAGGGTTGGAAGCAAATACTCTTTCTTTTGTACGGATGTTCCAAACTTATTGATTGCCTCGCCCACAATACTTGGTAGTGAGTATGCACAACCAAGAGCAATTCCAAGAACTCCTATTTCTTCAAGTGCCACCATCTCGGAAACCCAACCTAGACCACGTCCGCCATATTCTTTCGGAAATCGTAATCCAAGGAGGTTCTCCTTAGCTGCAACTTTAATGAACTCGTATGGATACTCCTTAGCCTTGCTATCCATAGCAAGTATCAGTTCTCGGTCGACATGGTCTCTTACAAACCTACGGACTTCATTTCTGATATTCCGTTCATCCTCACTTAATAGAACATCAAACATTGTTTAACCTCTGTTACCTTCTAATAGAGCGTTAAGTGTAGCATCCGATCCACTTGCTCTTTCTAAACTAATTGCCTGGACAGGACACACAATCTCGCAAACAAGACAGAGTATACAGTCCTCTTCTCTAGCAGGATCTACCACTAAATGTTCAGATTCATCCTGTATTAGTACAAACACATTAGTCGGACATGCATCTACGCATTTCTCACAACCATAACATAATGAGAAGTCTACTCCCACAAGATGGCCATGAATGTAAGCCGTTTCCCTCTGTGGTGATTGCCAAACAGGATGCCCAAGATGTTGTTTGACAATCTTCCATGTTTTCCTGAATGTCCTATCAATTGGCACGAGAAAACAAAATACAGGGTTCCTTTTAGAGAATTTGGAAAACTAGATTAATTGCTCCAAGAACTCTGTTTTGAGATTAGTTCTATAGTCTTTCAACAGCTCTGCTAGTCGTCTTGCATTCCTCACTAATCTATTCCAGAATCTCTCAGCATCTTCTGGGCCATGTAATCTAAACTCAACATCAAAATTGTGAGGCCCATAACTAGGTATCCAACCTGTTATGTCTGCTAGAGTGAAGAGATGAGCACTGGATCTTGGATACACTCTCTCATCAAACATGACATACGGTAGATACGGGTCTCTATTTGGATGGTCTTTTGTTAATCCTGAACAACTCTGTGTAGTAGGAAAACCCAGTTTATTCAATGCTTTGATGTGTGTCTGAATTGATTCGTCAACTGAATCTAGAAACTCATCTGCTGGTTTGTACCTGTGGTATGGACCTTCCCAATTCTTTCGAAACCAGCGATTTTCGTTGTATATCCAATGAGTGCTCGGAATGATTCCATGTGTCAATTCCTGCCTATAATTATCAAGAGACCTCATTATTTCTTCAGTAGTATCCAACAAACGTATCCAAGACCCATATTGATCGTTCACATTCTCTTGTCCATAGAGAACAACATTATCTGCTGAATTTAGTTCAGGAATCCATTGAGCCGCATCAGCTATTGTAAACAGATGCGCTTCAAAACCAGGATAACTTGACCGATCAAATTCAATTGATGGTCGTTGCTCTAGACAATTATCAAGAGCTAAACTGGAATGGTTCACCACTAAATCGAATTTTGAAAGAGCAGAAATGCTCCTGTGAATCTCACATAAAATCATATACAAGCTCCATGGAATGACTTCTAGTTCTAATTGTACAAGTTTGCTTATCTACTCTTCATTGTGTTCACGAAGTGATTAAATGCCAGTATGTGATTTTTAATTCTGGACATCAGGAGATGCATTTTGATGACTGAAAGATTAGCTGAGCTGGATGAACTTCATTCTATAATCGAACAGAATCCTAAGGAGGTTCCTACTGGAATTCGTAAGAGATTCTGGAAGATTGTCCGTCAGATTAAGAGAGAACCCAATCCCGATGAAGAAGAAATTATCAAAGCTTCCAATATTAGGAACATCCTATTTGAAGCAAGTCGAGGACGAACATTTCCTCTGATCCCAATACTATTACTGGAAACCGTCTTGGGACTGTTGGCATTATGGGGATACATCTGGGCATTGGAAACCCCCTTAGATTGGATGAATATCTTAGCATGGGAACTGGCAGATTGGATGTCTTTCGGATTGCGATTCATCTTTGTGTTTGCTGTAATCGCATTCCTCTATCCTATTGGACGAGTCATCGCAGGAAAGTGGGCGGGAATCAAGCTGGATGGGATGTGTAGAGACCAGTACTATGAACCTACTGTTAAGATTGACTACGTGACGTTCCTAAAGGCTCCAGCCTCGAAACGAAAATGGTTCTTCTTCTTCGCGGGATTATGGACCGTCATCACGTCGCTATGGTTATGGGTTCTTGGGATGTTTCTCGCTTGGGACTTTACAGCCTTCATTCCCGCATTTCTTTTAGCAGTCTTTGAAGGTTTGGTCATCCGGAGCGGAAATACATCACCAAATAGAGGAGAAATGGGGCACTACAATCGTGAAAAACGAATTGAACGAGCATGGAGGAAAAACCTTGCAGCGCTCGAAGAAGTTGCTCAGGTTGATAGAGGTGATTCACAGTCCTAGGATTCTTTTTGCCGCTTTAGCCACTCTGTCATCAAATCAGCATCTTCTAGTAAATAATCTACCACGCTAGGCCATATTGTTCCGTCATCTCGAGCCTTGTTCTCGAAGTTGTTAGTGTTAATCCATTCTGTGAGAGCTGCTTCTGTCCTTCCTCGATAGACATTCTCATAGCCTTTCTCAAGATAGCCTAGAGTGACAAGAGATTCCTGAATGATGGCTAGTAGGTCTCCTTCAATCTTCGTCAGTAGATTAGGATCTTCTCTGGAGAGGAGTGTCATATCGTATATGTTGAAAATACGAATCAATTCATCAATTGGACGTGGGTGTTCATCAACTCGAACGTCCACGTATCTGTCATTTCCACCCTCATAACCTCCATTTTCGCGCACCACAAATATTGCAGCAGATTGCATTCCTCGACGATCTCCACCTGCAGCTTGACCCGCAATGAGTCCTGCAAACAACTTGTCTATCAAATCGCCCTCAGTTGTTTCGAAGGCTTCAGCCATATCAACCACCACAGCTTCACTTGCCAGTATATTTCCTTGGCATGCAAAACCATCACCTACAATGTGACCAGCCCAGTCCATACAATCATTCCCTGTGTGAGTTATTGCATGGCCTTTTGAATCTACAATTCCTATTTGACGGTGCTCTCGACCCTCATCCCCAGCAAGAAGAATATTCAGAGTTTCCGATGCACTCTTACCAGATTCAAGAAGAAGTAGTCCATTGGGGCCATACCCAACATTTGCCCAAGCCTGTGTAGCTATTGCCCCAATATCGGCTTTAGCCCATGGGACAACAGAACCAACAGCAGGAAACTTCGATTGTACAATGATTCCGAGGTCACCATTCGCGGAATCACGCGCGACGATGGAAAATGTCGATGGACAGCTGATGTTTGACATTCTTTCAGGACTCCAATATGATACAGGTTTGATAATATGCGCCCCCATATTTAGGCAGTCCGATTAGATTGGTTTTGTCGCATAGTAATCAAGTCTAACATCGATATTAGCATTAAGACAAAGGACTGTCTGACCTACCTAAATCTAAGTATCAAAGTAGGAAGCTGGAGAACCAATTTTTAGGGAAACCTTTTCTTGCCAGACATAACTTGATTTGATAGGAAGGTCGACAAAAGTGGTATCCGAGATTTTCATCAGATATGTTACAACCAATGGTCTGGAGAAAACCACACGCTTCAAGACTGATGAAAAAGGGATCAATCTTGATCTTCGTAATATTGCACAAGTGGATTTACTACCACTAATTTGGTGTGAAGACCTCGAAACTCTATGTCTTCGAAACAACAGCATTACTGAGATTGACCTTTCTCCTTTGGAAAAGTGTGGAAAGAATCTGAAGTCAGTAAGATTAGGTCACAATAGACTTCAAGAGATTGATCTGGAACCTCTGAGTGCGTGTCCAAATCTTGAGGAGATTTCACTGGAAGATAATCGTCTAAAACGAGTTGACCTAACTCCTTTGTTTCATTGTTCGAATTTAAAAGAAATTAAGATTGATGATGATGTTGGCCTTACTGCGGATCTACTACTCCGTTCTGTTGGAAGTTGGCCAGAGGTTCTCATTGAACAGTACCATCGTATATTGTGGAAAGCTGATCCAGATTCTTGATTCGTATCATTGAAAGGGGACCTATACCTAGGAATCATTACCACTGAGGAGGCACACACATGGAAACAGGGCTTTCTGGAAAACATGTCATAGTCACTGGAGCATCAGGTGGGATAGGACTTGAGGTCACACAACAACTGCTTGCTGAAGGAGCTAATGTGACTGGAACATACAATCTCTCCCCACAACCAATAGAGAGCATCAAGAAAAAGTGGTCAGAG
>PJET01000095.1 GCA_002825515.1 Candidatus Thorarchaeota archaeon MP11T_1
CCATTACTTTTCCTATTGGTCCCATCTTTTTGAGCTGCTTCATCTGAGCCATCATATCTTTCAATGAGAACTGTCCCTTCATGATACGTTTGACAGCGTCCTCTTCTACCTCAATTTGAGCTTCTCTCACCTTGTCAATCAGTCCTCGAATATCGGACATTCCAAGAAGCCGCCCAGCAAACTTGGTTGGGTTGAAGGTTTCTATGGCATCCATCCCTTCTCCAACTCCGATGAACTTGATAGGTGCCTGAGTTGCTGCAACGGCTGAGAGAGCACCACCACCTTTTGCACTACCATCAAGCTTGGTGATGATGATTGACCCAATATCAGTAGCTTTCTTGAAAGCAGCTGCTTGAACTCCTGCTTGCTGTCCAAGAGTACCATCAATGACTAAGACTATCTCTTTTGGTTTTACTCCCTTTGAGATATCACGCATTTCTTTGATGAGGCCTGTTTCTTCACGATGCCTACCAGAAGTGTCCAAGAGAATCAGTTCGATACCCCTCTTCTGCATCTCTTTGACGCCTTTCTTTGCTAGCTTGATAGCATCCTTTTCCTCTTCATCTCCCCAAAATGGAACATTGGATTTCTCTGCCAATTGTTTTAGTTGATTATAGGCTCCAGGTCTAAAGTTATCTGCACAAATCACTCCTGTTTTGATCCCTCTTTTTTGATAGTATCGCGCCAGTTTTCCAATAGTGGTTGTCTTTCCAGAACCTTGAATACCCACCATCATGACCAGATTTGGCTTTCCAGGATTGATAGTCAAAGGAACCGTCTTCTCACCTAGGAAGAATGCTAGAGTATCCCAGACCACACGGATGACATGCTCACGCCGCGAAACGCCTCTAGGAAGAGTTTCATCTAAGGCCTGTTCCTGCACTCTTTTTGTAATTTCCATAACCAGATTAACATCAACGTCAGCAACTAGTAGTGCTCGCTGGATATCTTTCACCATCTCCTTCACTAGTTCTTCGTCGACTACGCTAGCTCCGAAGAGTTTCTTTAGAGCCGAGTTGAGTGATTTTCCAAGACCTTCTAAGACCAAGACCATTTCACCGTCTTCTAGGAGTGCTCCTTACACAGTCCATATCAACCTTCGCCTTTGAATCAAGAATGATATCTAGGGGGAAGGTCTAAAACCGGATGTCTTCAAAGACGAATCGGCAAGTGATTGGACATGTCAGAAAAAGTTGGAGCTGAAAAAATCAGAATCGTGAAGATTCTAGATGGAACAGTGATTGATCACATCAGGGCTGGAAAGGCGCTTGAGGTTCTCAAAATACTAGGAATCACTGGTGAAGAAGGCAATGTAGTTACTCTAGCAATGAACATCAGCAGCTCAAAGATTGAGAAGAAGGATATTGTGAAAGTCGAACATCGCTTCCTTGAAGAAGAAGAAGTAGCACGAATTGCTCTTGTAGCCCCTGAAGCTACTATCAACCTGATTGAGGACTTCAAGATTATCAAGAAGACTCGCGTTAAGCTTCCTGAAACTATCACAGACATCTTCCAATGTCCAAATCAGAGATGCGTGACAAACAAAGAACGAGAACCAATTCACAGTAAATACGAAGTTGTTTCACGGACTCCAATCCAATTGAAATGCCTGTATTGTTGGACTTTAGTCGAGGAACAAGACATTATTGAGCAATTCACTGGTTAGATTGAATAGCTCTCACCCATTCCAAATGCTTTTTAGTGGACAGCTTTGCAGGAGTCCAAGTCTGACTTCAGTGGTAATCTTCAATGTCTAGTAATAAGATAGCAGTAATTGGCGACAGAGATACAGTTACCGGGTTTCGGTTGGTCGGAGTTAGTGAGTGCTCTGTACCAAGTTCACCAGAGGAAACCCGCGAGGCGTTATACCACTACTTTCGAGATCCAACAATGGGTCTAGTGATGATTACAGAACCTCTTGCTGCAGAGGTAGAAGATGCCATTGTCGAGCTCTCCCAATCACCAGTACCGGTTATCCTGCTGATTCCAGACAGAGATGGAACTACTGGGGCTTATGAAACAGTACTGAAAGAGCTGATACGCAGAGCCGTTGGAATTGAGATAAACATCTAGAAACGAATTGATACGGAGTTGTGAACTTTGACAGAAGTAGCGGGGCGAATTGAAAGCATTGCAGGACCTGTAGTACAGTGCTCAGGCATACCTGGAGTTCGTATGTATGAAGTTGTACGAGTAGGTAACCAACAACTGATTGGTGAAGTAATCGAGGTTGGAGAAACCGAATTCACTGCACAAGTCTATGAAGAAACCTCTGGTCTGGCTCCAGGTGAGCCAGTAGAATCCACTGGAGACTCTCTCTCAGTGGAACTTGGTCCGGGACTACTCGGGTCAATCTATGATGGGATTCAGAGACCTTTACCAGACTTGAGAGAACTATCAGGTGATTTTATCACAAGAGGTCTAAGTGTCGATGGTCTTAACAAGGAAAAGAAATGGGAGTTCAATCCTTTAGCAAAGAAAGGCGACACTGTGAAACCCGGTGATATTATTGGTGAAGTCCCCGAAACTGGTATTATCACGTCCAAAATTCTCATTCCAATAGGTCTGGAAGGAGAGATTACCGAAATCGTCAGCAAAGGCGAGTATACAGTTATAGAACCAATCTGCAAAGTCAAAGATCAACATGGTGACATTCATGATGTTGTGATGATGCAGAGAACTCCTGTCAGAGTTGGAAGACCGTTCAAAGATCGTGTTGGGATGGATACACCACTTGTAACAGGACAACGAGTCATTGACACATTCATGCCCCAAGCAAAAGGAGGTACTGGAGCAATACCAGGAGGATTTGGAACTGGAAAGACAGTGACATTGCATCAATTCGCAAAATGGGCTGATGCACAAGTAGTGGTTTACGTGGGTTGTGGGGAACGAGGCAACGAGATGACAGAGGCTCTTGAAGAATGGCCCCATTTGAAAGACCCAAAGACTGGTCGACCATTGATGGAACGGACTGTTTTGATTGCAAATACCTCCAACATGCCTGTTGCAGCTCGTGAGGCATCAATCTACGTTGCAGTAACAATTGCTGAATACTTTAGAGATCAGGGATATGACGTTGCTCTCATGGCCGATTCAACCTCCCGATGGGCTGAGGCTCTACGAGAGATATCTGGCAGACTTGGACAATTACCTTCTGAGGAAGGTTATCCAGCTTACCTTGGTTCTCGTCTTGCTCAATTCTATGAAAGAGGTGGAAGGGTCAAGACACTTGGTTCAGGCGATGACAAACTTGGATCAATCACACTCTGCGGAGCTGTTTCACCTCCAGGTGGTGATTTCTCAGAGCCTGTGACACAAGCAACATTGAGAATTGTGAAAGTGTTCTGGGCTCTTGATAAGGATCTAGCAGCGCGACGGTTCTTCCCAGCTATCAATACCTTGACCAGTTATTCCCTCTACTTCAATACTCTAGAGAAGTGGCAGAGAAAGAATATGGGTGATGACTGGCCAGAGCTCGTCAAGGAAGCACTAGCACTTCTACAGAAGGACCAAGAGCTAAGAGAGATTGTACAACTTGTAGGCCCAGATGCTCTTCCAGAGTCTGAACGTGCAATTCTGGAAGCTGCACGAATGATTAAGGAAGACTTCCTTACACAGAGTGCACTCCATGAGATAGACACATACTCTCCGATTGGGAAGACCTACAGGATGCTCAAACTCATCATAGACTTTTCACACAGGATGACTGAGGCTGTTCAGCTGGGTGTTCAGGTACGTAGAATTTTGGAACTCAGTGTGCTTGATAACATAGCAAGGATGAAAATCTCACCCTGGGATTCATACGATGAAACAATGGATGCCATAGAGAAAAAGATGGAAGGAGAGTTTCAGAACCTTCTTCAAGAGCTATCAGAATCTGGTCTCCTGTATCAAGAATCTCCACAGTGAACTGAATCGCATGAATACGTGGTCTTTATCGGCAAGTATGCAGTCTAGCTACTAGACATGACCAAATGCAAACAGCTTGACAAGATACACGAAACAATCAGAAACTGTACACTCTGTCCTCTCTATGAAACTCGTACTAATGCAGTGCCCGGTGAGGGTCCATGTGATGCATCAGTAATGTTGGTAGGAGAGGCACCTGGTGCCATAGAGGATGAAACTGGACGACCTTTTGTAGGAAGGTCGGGTGAACTACTAATATCCCTGTTAGAAGAGATTGGACTCGAACGTGATGATGTATTCATTACTTCTATTCTAAAATCGCGGCCCCCAAAAAACAGAGCACCAACTCAGTTTGAAATCAATGTCTGCAGACCCTATCTAGACCAACAGATTAAGTTGATTCAACCTCAGGTCATTGTCCTGCTGGGAGGTGTGGCAATATCATCTCTTATTGGTCATTGGAAAGTTTCAGAGGCACATGGTCGATTTTACGAGAAAGATTCCAAGACATTCTTCTTGACATACCATCCTGCAGCTGCGCTCAGGTTTCCGAAGGTTAAAGATAAGATGAGAGAAGACTTCAAAATATTACGCCAAGAGCTTGTTTGAGTGGTCATTAAATTCACCCATACCGACTCCCTCCTGTGAAACAGATGGCTGGTTCTTTGTCACTATTGCTGTTACAATCACCTTTTGATCTTCAGATACCCGAAAACTGGTTTGTCATTGTGAGTGATATTCTCAACGTCTTTTTTGCGCTCGCCATCCGTGGATATTTGATTTTTGTATTGATTGGACTGATGATTTTTGCTACAGGTCTCAGTGACGGTTTCTCCAAGGGACTCGTTGGTTTTGGTATCGTCCTCTACTTTGTTGGTCCATACATCGTAAACTTGTTTGGTCAGTTTAGTGGGGTTGAACCAGTAACCATTGAGAGTGCTACCGCTGTATGGCTACGTATCGTTGGAATGACTGATGCTGAGTTAATCATAATATTGGTCTGGTTGGGAGATGCCATTGCTTGTATTTGTCTACTTGCTGGAACCATTCTCTATTTCACTCCCTCTGCGAATGATCTCACATCCCGAGGCAAGTCCTTGATGGTACGAGCATTGATGTTTGCGCCAGTCCTAGCACTCTTTCACATAGCTACTTTGCTGTAAATGACCCTTCGTAACTCTTAAAACTCAGCCACGAATACTCCAGCGACGCATTGACACAAAGACAAGGCGGTCTCTTAGGATGTCCAAAGAATCTTCTATAGTATACAGAACAGTTACCGATGTCAGCGGTCCACTGCTTGTCGTCGAGAACACCCATGATGTAGCGTATAATGAAGTCGTAAAAATCAGAGCACCATCTGGAGAATTACTCACTGGCACTGTTCTTGAAACCGGTAGAGGAAGAGCAGTCATTCAGGTCTTCGAAGGCACTAGCGGTCTAGATACAGATGTCACAGCAGCCAGATTCACTGGGGACACTCTGCATCTTCCAGTTTCGTCGGAGATTCTAGGAAGAGTTCTCGATGGTGCTGGAAATCCATTGGATAAAGGACCTCCCCTGACCGCTGAAGATCACTGGGATATCTATGGTTCTCCAATCAATCCGTATGCAAGACAATATCCGCGTCAACCAATCCAAACTGGTGTGTCTGCGATTGATGGACTCAACACGCTGGTCCGTGGGCAGAAACTCCCAATCTTTTCTGGTTCTGGACTTCCTCATAATAGACTTGCCGCACAGATTGTCCGACAGGCTGAGATACCTGGTGAAGAAGGCGACTTTGCTATTGTCTTTGCTGCGATGGGCATTACAGCTACTGAGGCACAATACTTCATGCAGTCATTCGAAGAAACAGGAGCTCTTGAACACACAACCCTCTTTTTGAATCTGGCAAATGACCCAGCCATTGAACGTATTATTACACCACGTGCCGCACTCACAGCAGCTGAATATCTGGCATACACTGCTGATATGCACGTACTAGTCATTCTCACAGACATGACAAATTATGCTGAGGCACTTCGTGAGATTAGCGCGGCAAGGTCTGAGGTGCCAGGTCGTCGTGGCTATCCCGGCTATCTCTATACTGACCTCAGTCTTATCTATGAACGAGCTGGTCGTATTCATGGGAGGAACGGCACAATCACTCAGATGCCTATTCTCTCAATGCCACAGGATGATATGACTCATCCCATTCCTGATCTTACAGGATACATCACTGAGGGTCAGATTATCGTTGGCAGAGGTCTCCATAGACGAGGTATCTTTCCACCAATTGATCCTGGTCCATCTCTGAGCAGATTGATGAAGGAAGGAATTGGTGAAGGAATGACACGGTTCGATCATAAAGAAATACAAGCACAGCTCTATTATGCCTACTCAGAAGGTCGTGATCTACGAG
>PJET01000117.1 GCA_002825515.1 Candidatus Thorarchaeota archaeon MP11T_1
ATCCACAATTGGTAAGGAATAATCCGATTTCATAACTTTTTCTCCAAGGTTCGCCTGAATGTATTGGTCCACCATCCTTGATGAAAAATGGTTTTTCTGTTCTATGATCCTTATGGATTAACATTCCTAAGTAAGTCACCATGAATCCAAACGAAATGATCCCCACCATTATGGGGATGCCTTCTGAAGAAAAGACCATCATTGGAGGTCTCCAAGGATTGTTAGCATCTGCAAAAATGAAAATACCAGTAACTAGAGGTACTAAAATTAGCATCATTCCGATGAACGCTAGTATTTTACCAAATAGCCGATAGAGTCTATCATGCATCTCGGAAATCCCCAAGGATATATTGATAAAATAGACACTTTAGGTTTTCTGTAATTCGTGTTGTTATTATGGTGGAAAATCTGGCTCTGCCAACCACTACTTTTCTTGATAGCACATCACCGATAAGTGATTCCAAGTCCTGGTCCCTTTGGGGGTTGATATTTTCCTCTCTCTTCTACGAGACCTTGGAAGGGGTCATTGCTGAGAGAACCGGGAGCGAGTTCATGAGGGTGATTGAAATTTGGTCCTGAGAGAACTAAATGAACTGCTGCAGATATTCCAATCTGAGTTTCCCAAGGACTAATGAACACACACTCAATACCATTCTCCTGTGCGAGTTCTGCAATTCTCTTGGATTGGAAAACACCTCCATGTTTGATCAGCTTCAGACCAAAGAAATCTGCTGCATTATGCTCAATCAGTATTTTCGCGTCTTCAAATGTGTACAGAGACTCATCAACCATTATTGGGACGCTGCTTTTCTTTCGAAGTTGACTAAGTCCCTCATAGTCTTCAGCAGCAACAGGTTGTTCCAGATATTCTAGATTCAACTGCTCACATAGAGCGAGGACTTTCTCTGCCTGTTTGACAGAATATCCAGTGTTGGCATCTGCTCGAATCTTGAAGCCATCTCCCACGGTGTCTCTTAAAAGTTTCAAGGTTTCAATATCCCTGTCAATATCTAGACCCACCTTAATCTTAACCGACCTCATACCCTGCTCGACCTGCTCTGCTGCTTCTTCTGCAATTGACTGCGGGGTTCCAATTCCAAGCACTGCGGCAATTTCGACATTTTCACGAATCTTGCCCCCAAGGAGTTGATAGACTGGAATCTCACGAATCTTTCCCAAGAGGTCATATAAAGCAGTATCAATGCCAGTTCGTGCAGTTCCACCTAAATTGGGAAAGCTATCGGTCAGTGATCGTAGAATATCATGATTGAGAGGATTCTCACCGATAAGCACTGGTGCTAGCTGTTGGTCAATCTCTTTTCTAATTTGTATCGGATCATCATCTTTGGTGAATGGTAGTGGACAAGCCTCTCCAATTCCAATTATGCCGTCATCTGTTGATATTTTGACAATAATGTGGTGTCTAGTTGTTGGTTCTTTCCCATATGTTGTTATGAACTCTGCACCTGCAAGTCGTGTCAGTATATGTTCAGTTTCGACGGATGCTATTCTAGACATCATAATCACCAGATGGTTTCCGTAGAAATTTGTCCTTTCTTTGAAGCTTCCTCCTAACTGCGTCATCAAAATAGACAATAGGAATGTCTTGAGCCATCTCTTTCATATCATCTAGAATTTCCAAATTCATTTCATACTCCGCCGCGAACTCCTTTGCAAAAGAACCATCCTGAATCTCCTTAAGTGAGGTTTGCATTGCCTCCCTGAGCTCAGGACTTGCGTAACGCATCCCTCTGGACATGCTACCATACTGACTTGTAGGTGAATGTAGTTCTAGTTGTTTCAGAGTGCCCATCTTTGCTATCATTTCTGCTGTATATGCAAACTCACCAGACATATAGAGTTCAAGCAGAACCACTTCTGGTGGATAGCCTGCTTCAATGGCGACATCAACTGCGCAGGTTAATACTTGTCCAAAAGCAGGACCAAAACATTGCTCATTGAAAAGATCTAATTCTGCCTCCTGTCTAAATGTGACTTCAAGAACTGCGCCCCCTGGTCTTGTCGATCCAATACCCTTCGCAATAGCAAGTGCGAAATCTTTTGCATTCCCTGAAGCGTCATTGTGTATGCCAATGAAGGAATAGAACCCTTTACCTTGGACATATGCTTCTCTAACACCTTTTCCAATCATCCTCGGAGCAACCAAGACCGTGTCTATGTTATTGGGCACGGAAATCGTTTCAAATGTGATATTGTATCCGGATGCGAAGCAAAGAACCTTCCCCATCTTCAGAGCAGGTTTTATCTGCTCCTCAAAGATGGAAGGTTGGAGCTCGTCCGGAATCAGAAGCAGGATCACCTTAGCTCTCTCGGCAGCTTCTTGAATCTCAAGGACTTCGAATCCATCCTTTTTGGCTAAATCCCAATACCGGTCATGGATATTACCAACAATGACTTCTAAACCACTATCTTTGAGATTGAGCGCTTGTGCCTTGCCTTGATTTCCATATCCAATGATGGCAATCGGGCTCTCCAAAACAGTCAAGTCGGTATCCTCATCGAAAAAGATTGGAGTCTTCAATTCTTTAGATATGTCCTTTGAATCGCCCATAACTCGGGAATAATTTGGCAGGTGTTAAATGCGTTTGCAATGTTAATTATGTTCGAGTGTGACGTGTTTGGAGGAGTCTGACCTAATTTCAATTGTTTTGAGATTCAATGAGAGAATCAATGCTCGAGACCTAACTGGTCTTGGTGAAATGATGACTGAGGACCATGTCTTCATCGATATACCTGGAGAGGTCCATGAAGGAAAAGCGGTTATGATCGCTGGTTGGTTCGATTTCTTCAAGAATTATCCTGATTATAGGAACAATTTCACACATATCGTGGTGAAAGATGAGCTTGTTATTATGATTGGATTTTCAGAGTGTTCATATGAACCATTAGATGGTCCCTCTATTTGGACTGCAAAAATACGTGATGGTTTAATTGCAGAATGGCGAGTGCATAACGACAAAGATGAGATAAGAAAGAAACTTGGGATTGCTTAACCCTACTTCAATCATTTCTTGCGTTCTCGAGAATTTTCAACTTTGTGAAAATAAACAACGAATTATGCACTTACATGAACTATGTCGTAAAGTAACCCTTAAAGGGGGCCATCATTGCGGAAATCGAAACGGCAAGGGCTCCAAAAAGGGGACAAAATCGCCCCAACGATTATTGGAGACCCTTGAAGTGGTGAAAGACATATGCAATTACTCGAGACTTTCTTGGTGGAAATGTCGCTCGTTGAGAAAGCGATGATTCTTACAGTTATTGCCGCCGCGATAGTAAGTCTCGTGTATGCCTGGTGGCTCAGAAGAGGTGTCCTTGCACAGGACAAGGGAACTGAGCAGATGCAGAAGGTCTGGAATGGAATCAGAGAGGGTGCCCTGTCTTATCTGAATAGGCAGTTGAAAACGATCATCCCGATACTGGTTGTCCTTGCATTCCTCCTCTTCTTCACAGTTTACATAACGACCCCTGAAAGAGGTACTGAACGACTCTTTCAAACTGACATGGAGTTAGGTAAAATTCTCGTCGGAGTTGGTCGATCAATAGCTTTTGTTGTTGGTGCCAGTTTCTCACTCATCGTGGGACAACTTGGTATGCGAATAGCTGTTGAGTCCAACATTCGGGTCGCACAGGCTACTCGAGAAGGCACAGACAGATACAATCGGGCTTTAACAATCTCTTACAGAGGTGGAACATTCACTGGTATGCTTACCGATGGACTTGGTTTGCTTGGTGGGACTATTGTTTTCATCGTGTTTGGTATCGCAGCACCAGATGCACTTCTTGGATTTGGTCTTGGAGGTACATTACTAGCTCTTTTCATGAGGGTTGGTGGTGGTATCTATACTAAGGCTGCTGATGTAGGTGCAGACCTTGTTGGAAAAGTCGAACAAGGCCTTCCAGAGGACGATCCAAGAAATGCCGCAGTTGTAGCAGACCTTGTTGGTGACAATGTTGGCGATTGTGCTGGAATGGCAGCTGACATCTTCGAATCATATGAAGTCACTATCGTTTCTTCACTAATACTAGCAATCGTACTCTACCTTGACATGCTTGAGGCATTGGAAACATTGTTCATTCCAATCCCCTTCGCTTCACCACTGGCAGTTGTGGTCTTTCCACTATTTGTCAGAGCAATTGGTGTCATTTCATCTATGATTGGAACTGTTATGGTTCCTGTTTGGCCAAGGCTTCTCAAAAAACGTGCTGTCTATGCTGAAAAAGCAATGTTTCTTTCATATGAAGCATCTAGCATATTTACAATTGCACTTACAATGATTCTATCATGGTTCTATGTTGGAGACCTACGATTTGGAATTCTTATTGCAGTTGGTGTAATGTTAGCAGTTTCATTCAATCCCATAACAAGCTACTTCACATCTCTGAGGAAACCTCCAGTACAAGAGATTGTGAAATCAGCTGAAACAGGACAGGCTACATTCATACTCTCTGGAATTGTCGCAGGATATGAGTCAACTGTCGCAGCTTTGGTTGTTATTGTGACAACCTTCGGTATTGCGTGGGCGCTATTCTTTGGCCCAATTGCACTAGCACTTGCTCCAATATTGATAAATGGTGCAGTCGTGACTGATGTCGTTTCCGGAAATCTATGGACACTTTATGGTATCGCACTGATTGGTATCGGAATGCTATCCCACACAGGTAACAATGTAGCTATGGACTCATATGGTCCAATCAGTGACAACGCAGCTGGTATTGGTGAACTTTCACCTGGCGACTTTGATGAGGAAGCAATGAAGACCATGGCTGAACTTGATGCAGTTGGAAATACAACAAAAGCGATTACAAAAGGTGTTGCAATCGCATCGGCTGTCATCGCCGCAGTCAGTCTATTCGATAGTTATGTCGTTGTTGCTCTACACAAACTAGTACCTCCAGTGGAGCATCTATTTCTTGATGATCCAAGGGTATTTGCTGGTCTATTGCTAGGTGCTGCACTGCCTTGGTTGTTCTCTGCGGTTAACATTAAGGCTGTGACACGTGCTGCTGGAGAAATGGTTAGGGAAGTAAGACGGCAATTCAGAATACCTGGTATCTTAGAAGGCACTAAGGAGCCAGACTACTTTAGAGCAGTTGATATCTCCACAACAGCTGCACAGAAGGAGCTCATCTCCCTTGCAGCAATGACCGTTTCTATACCTCTGATAGTTGGTATACTATTCGGAGTTGAATCATTGGGTGGATTCCTTGGAGGAATTATCGTTTCAGGGCAGCTCCTAGCTGTGTATATGTCAAACGCGGGTGGAGCTTGGGATAACGCAAAGAAAGCCATAGAGGATGAAGTGTGTGATCCCACTGCAAACACAGGGAAAGGTTCTGAACGCCACAAATGTGGAGTCGTAGGGGATACCATTGGTGACCCCCTCAAGGATACAGCCGGACCCGCACTTAATCCAATGATCAAGGTCGTAAACCTGCTTGCCTTGATTCTTGCTCCAGTTCTTGTCATGCTGCAGACCTCAGGTACAACAATTATGCTCTATGCAGCTGTTATTGCTCTGGTCGTACTATTCGCAATGACAATTTGGTCACTTCGAAAGAGTATGAAACCTGCAGACTTTGGCATGGGCGTTGAAGTAGAAGTTCAATAGAATCAATTAATATGCGGTGGCACCTAGTGCCACCCATTACTCTCTTTTTCAAAACACTCTATTTTAAACTTTCAAAACGACAACCTTTTGTTGTATAAATCTCTACTCAACGTACTCAGCAAAAAATGATAGGAGTTGGACAATTTGGCAGGGGAATTAATCCCTAATATTCAATTAGAAGGGCATGAATTTACTGTATGGTCCCTTGCGATAACTAGGGATGGACAAACTGTGGTATCTGGAGGCCAAGATTCGACAATTCGGCTCTGGGACATTTCATCCGGGAAAGAAATACACAAGTTTGTTGGTCACAATGGTCCTGTTTATGGTCTTGTGCTAATGCCTGATGATAGGAGATTGGTTTCTATTGCAGACAAAGACCTCGCTGTGAAGATTTGGAATATGGAAACAAAATCTCTTAGGAGCTCATTAGCGCCTAATTCAGCACACATTCATGCGGTTGCTGTTAGTCCTGACCAAAGATATATTGTAACTGGCGGGGATGATGGAATCGCCCGCTTCTGGGATATCGACCGTGGTATCATGCTCCGTTATCTTGAACACTCGCAAGGAATATACACTATCACAATTAGTCCCGATGGTCGTCACCTACTCTGTGGCAGCAAAAAAGCTCCAACCACTGACACACCAGGAATAATCTGGATTTGGGACTTTGAGCTGGGTGTTGAGCTGAAGACACTCAAAGCCCATAAGGGACATGTAACAGCACTTGCCATTACAATTGATTCCCGATACATTCTTTCAGGAGGACAAGATGGAGTTGTTAATCTTTGGGATCTTGAATCTGGTACACTATTAAAATCAATGACAGGACATAGCACAGCAGTCATTATGATACATATCACAAATGATGGTCAACATGTTATCACTGGCTCCACTGATGGTACTGTAAGAACTTGGTTACTTCGCGGAGGGGTCCTTCTAGAAAGCTTGACATCTACTGAAAATGTTCATTCGATGGTAGTCACTCCTGATGGTCGTCAAGTCATTACAGGATCAATAGATGGTATCGTTGAGATCTGGGATTTCGAGAAGGATAGTCCTTGGATCGATACATCGAAAGAACGACTTGAGGAACAGCAGGCTGAACTCGAAGCGTTTAGAATGTTCCAACTGAAGAAGATTATCACAAGGTATGACACTCTTCCTCTTCAACGGCTGATGGTCTTGTTGCGGTTCAATGCTATGGAAGAACTTGAGGATTGGTTATTAGATTTGCCTCCTGATACACCCGTCAAGATAGATGGTCCATTACTAGTAGTCAAAAAATAAACTCCTTAGTAGGTACAGCTGAAAACTTTAATGTCCTCTTCTCTCTTTCTTCATCCAAGATAGTCATCGAAACGAATGACAGCAATCCCCTCCCAATTACAGATTGGCCAATCTGTTACATCATTTCCATTCTCATCAACCACATACCAATTTGTGGAAACCTTTTTCCGAAATGTCCAATCTCTAACTAAGATGTCCCTAATAGAAATTTCTGGAGGAGCCTGAACTATCCTCTCAACACCGCTTATCGAGTCACGAATTCCTCGACTCAAGATATTATCTATTGGTGACTTTGGAATAGTAGAACTATTTTGTCGTGCAATAAAAGAGGTTCCTGCCATCATGGTTGTCACAGACAATATGAGGATGGCGATAAAGAGAATTATCGTGGTTGGAACTACAAGATGCGGATCTAACGGAAGATAACCATAACCTCCAAACCATGCCAACGAAAGGCCAATGATCAACACTATTAGTGACAATGCAATTGCTAGTCCCGTCCTACGAATAGTATAACGACTCACTAAAGAACTCCTCTCACGATTCACTAATGCTCATGTGAAATATCTGTCTGAAGACACATTAATCCTTTGAAGAAACACGAGAAAAACAAATTAGTTTTAATAGAATAAGATAGGTCGGCACAGAGGTAAAAAAGGGAAAGTAGGTATCCTACTTAGTAGGTATTCGCGTGGTTAGGAGGGGAGTTTGAAGCCCTCTGTGCCAGACCCTATATATAATAAATTCTATACTATATTAAGGATTACTTTAGAGGAAATTGTAAAAATTAATTGTGTGTCAGCTCATTTTGATTGCTGAGTTCACACCGCTTAAAGGAAGTCCCCAAAATCTCGTTGTTAGGTGTTTAGATTGAAACCAACTGTCGTTGTTGTTAGAAACGACTCTTTCAGTTCTGCTTTGGAATACATAGATGGAATGAATGATCTTAACACTTCAGAAAGACCAGTTTTTGTCAAGGTTGGAATCTATAATCCTAAAACTGGGATTTGCACTACTGTTCGAACTCTACAATCAATTGTTGATTCATTTGACAAAGCACCATCAATACGAGTGACAGAGTCAGATAGCGGAGCTGGACTTGGACTAAAACGACTTGAGATTTGGCAGGACTGTTACAATGGTAGAGTAATTCCCTTCAATCTCTCTGATGATAAAAATACGAAGGATGTTGTGATTGCGGGTGAAAGTTTACCATTCCCCCGAGTTTTTTCAGAGCCTAATACCTTCATCAGTACTCATGTGCCCCGAAGATTTGAGGATGCTGGAACAGAGGATCTCATGAATGTTGGCTTTGTTATCAAGAATCTTTTTGGCATGATTCCAGATGTAAAAAAGCATAGATTCCACAAGCATCTGAACACAGCATTATTGGACATCTATGAAGCAATTGGGGGAATTGATCTTGCAGTATTAGATGCAACCAATGTCTACCTTGGAATTGGAAAGAAGAGAACTACTGTTTCTCCTAACCTTCTCATTGTAGGAACAGATGCATTTGCAGTTGAAGCTGTTGGAGGATATCTCGTAGGTTTTGAACCAACAGAGATGTCTGTTTTGCAGGATGCTTTGAGGAGAGGGTTGGGCGAGGTTCGTCTTAATAGGATAGAGATTGTTGGGGACTTCGATACAGAGAGAGAAATGGTAAAGGATGCTTTTGAGAGCCTTAGATCATAGTTGATTATATTAAAGTCAAATCTCCAAATTAGATAAAAACAAAGAGATAGGATTCGATTCAGTGTGTGTGAATCGTACTGGAACTTCAAACCAGCACGATAATCGCGTGGTAGGAGGGAGATTGAAGATTTATAGAAATCAACGAATCGAATCCTGTGATTGAGCAAATTTAATTGTTTATTAAATATTTCTTAGTGACATTAAGAAAATTAAACCTCTCAGTTCACTGATTGATGACCAGATGGACATCTTACTATGTTCTTAATAGGCCATAGTTATCAACGAAAAATAGTGTCCACTAATGCGATGGGAATGCCCCTTCGGGGGCTAGTATCCCCACTCCTGCCCCAGTCTTTGGCGATACCATCTCTGACCTTTCTTTGTGAGAGAGTATTGCCCTTGGATTTCTGAAAGAAGCCCCATGTCTACCATATTCCGAACTACTCCATATAGCTTATCATCTGAGGCTCCGGTAGCATGCTGGAGTCCAGCAAAGTCCATTTTTCCAGTTCTTTTGAGATGTTGGGCTATGTCGAATTTGCCAACTGCTCTCGTTTCAGTGCGGACAATGATATGACCGCAGTTTGTGCAGAGGAGGTCTCCCTTGTTGTCATCACGAGCGACTTCCTTGCTACCGCATATTGGGCAGGTCGTTTTTGCGAATCTTAGTGAACGTCTATGTGACATAATACCGACCATGCAAAGGGTTGATGATGTCCTGATAAAACTAACGAAGACACAACGTTTAGTCTACAATTTCTCAGATACGAGGTTCCTGAAGAAAGCCTCATAGTCTATCTCAAAGGGAATCCTTAGTCCTAATCGAACCCTCTTACCTGAATGGTCTAACTCAACGTATCCCTGACTTTGAAGCTCTCTCAAATCCTCCATGACCCCCTTCAGACTTTTCTTGCGAAATTCCTTCACTCTGTCGAAAGACACCCAACCTCCCTCTTGGTAGGCCAATGTTATCACAATGAGAAGCGTTGCACCCAATCTATCTGGAAGCGCTGACTGCTCTTGCTTCATCTTTGCTTGAAGTGAAGTATCAACATAGAATACACCACTTACTGGATTGTGTTTGATTGAAAGTCCCACAGGCTCAAGTCTGGAATGAAGCTCGCTCAAACGTTTAAACAGAATATTTCTTCCCAAGTCTTCTGGCAGTCCAAGAGCATCAAGCATGTCATCTACACTAGCTCCAATAGGATCCCCAGAACGTGTGAGGAGCTTCATGAGGATTGAATATTCGTTCATTGTAAATCACGGTAGAACCAGGAGCGACATATTACGTTGTGTGTATAAAGAATGAGGTCTATTGCAAGAAGAGCGCCATGTTTGATGGCTGAATCTAATAGCAAAACCAATATGAAAGCCTCATCTATCTATCCGACAGGTGTGCGATATTTTCTTAGAACGAATGAATATCAAACAAGAAAGAATAGGCGCAATAGTTACAATAGTATTCTTCTTGGTAACATTCTATTTGCTTTATTTGACTGGCCAGTCCACTTTCATAATGGCTATCAGTGCCCAGCTGGCTGCTTTTTCATTATCTTGTCTTATTGAATATGTGTTCTTGTCGATGTCCTCAAATGAAGAAATTGTGAAGTTTAAGATTTCACCAGCCTATTGGATTCTCTTCATCCTGACTCTTCTACAAATCCTTAATCAAGTTCTCCAAGTCCTAGTTGGACTCGAACCTGTTTCCAACCTTTTACAACCTACATTTTGGTTTATTCTATGGTCTATTGCAATTGCATGGATATTAGGAACAGTGATTATTAGACAAATCTTCATTGTGAAGTATTCTGAATCTAATAGTTAGCACTCACACTAGTCACATTATGTGACTTCTTTCTGTGACCCTCTGAAGTGGCTTCGCTATATATACTAAATCTGAGCGGCATTTCTTGTGAAATAGCATGGCTCTAACAACTAACTCACGAAACACATCTGTGTTGAAGAACAAGAAGTCAGTCATCAGCACTGACGCAATCTCCTACGCTTACTTCTCTGTTATGAGGTGAAGTGCTTGGATAATCTTCTGAGAATCAAAAACTGGCATCTAGCTGACTCTTTTGTGACTCAGAGTGGTCACCTCGTGGTCAAAGATATGGTCAGTTCTTCTCAGAAACAGCATAACCTGTGACCAGTCTAAAGGAATGTGTGAAAAACAATGAGATCAACTAGCAACTCACGAATTTATCGCCTTATTGATGAAACGAGATTCGCGCACATCCAAACCACAAAAGCTCTCGCTTATGCTTACATTACAATAAGAAGGTGAAGTAATGGCATTTGCAAAGATAGAAGGAACACCCCGCGCCTGGAATACAACAAAGACAGTAATTTCCACTGATGCAGTGGCTAGGACCTACTTCAGGAGATAGGTCAAATGAATGAAGTTGTCAATGTTGAAGAATCTAATGGAACTGATGATTCAAAGGGTTTGAGATCAGTCCTAGCCCATCGTGACTTCGCACTGCTATGGTCTGGGCAACTAGTGTCGAATATTGGTACAGCAATCGCATCATTAGCACTTATGTTCTATGCCTATGATCTTACTGGTTCTGCAATGGCAATGGCAATATTAGCAATAGCTCAAACATTGCCCGTAGTCGCTTTTGCAGGTCCAATTGGTGTGTATATTGATCGATGGAACCGCAAAATGATTATGGTTTGTTCTGATATTGTCAGAGCTGTTGCGATTCTCCTCATTCCACTAACAATATACCTCCCCTCATTCATACCCACAATATATTGGGTTTACGTACTAACATTTGTTTACGCTACTGCAAATGCATGGTTCTTCCCTGCAAGGAGTGCATCAATACCCAATCTTGTCGACGGTGATGAGTTAGTCGCAGCCAACTCTCTCTCTCAGATGACATTTCAGGTTGTTCAGCTAGTGGTCCCTCCTGTTGGCGGGATTCTTGTTGCAATCCTTGCTCCAGACTACTTTCTAGCTTTTGCAATCAATTCAACAGCGTTCATATTCTCTGGTTTTGTACTTCGAAGCATCAAAACGAATCTCACTCCTAATCGAATTGCGGATGATAAGGATTCATTATTAATGCAGATCAAACAAGGAACTCGCTATGTCGTTGGAAATTCAATTCTATCATTCCTCTTTGTATTTGCAATGCTTCTGGCAGTATCATCGGGAATCCTGAATGCTCTCTTTATGCCATATCTTGAAGGGGAGCTTGCTTTAGGTTCTGCCCAGGTTGGTCTAGTACTAAGTGCTGGGGCTGCATCTGGAGCTGTTGCTGCAGTATACTTTAGTCGCAAGAGAAGTATCGAACGTCCGCTATATCTTGTTGCAGGAGCTGGTTTCCTCGCAGGGGTTGCAGTCTTTGTTCTTGTACTAGCATTCGATTTAGTGACTGCTATGATTTCATGGGCTATGATTGGGGCGGTTGATGTTGTTTTAAATATACCATTGACAGTTCTCATGCAGGAACTCGTAGAAGATGAAATACGTGGTCGTGTATTTGCACTTCTCAATGTAGCATTCACCGCAGTCCAAGTTATTGGCATGGGAATCGGAGGTGTCTGGGCTGAGGCTGCAGCAGCCACGGGTCCCCCAATGATTGGTGCAGCTCTTGCTCTTGCTCTAGTATCAATAATTGGTTTTGCGGTTGTTGCTAAATTGAATCTTCATGCTTTAATTCCAAAACCAAAAGTCGAAGAGCTAGAAATTTCACCAGAATTACATGTTGAGGCAACTGCTTGATTTTCAAGCAGTCCTCTTTTCTATTTCTATGTTGTATCAATTTCTGAAACTGCGGGTTTCCAGATTTCACGAGTCTCTGGATTATAATGTAAACGCCCTTTGGAAACTAGTATGACTACATACAGGAAATGTTTCAGAAACAGTTCAAATTCATCATGCATCACTATATCGTCGAATCTCGTTCTCTTATCCTCGGAAATCCCAGCTAGAAATTTGTCTAAATCTTCAAGAAAGACGGAATCTTCAGTTTCAAGAGCAAAATCGTTTGGGAGTTGTGAAATCCTAGGGATTGCGTCTTCAACTGGTCCTCTAGACATTGCATCGATTAAACTTACAATTCGATGGAGTGCATCTCCAAGCGAATCTTGCTCAAGATGTCCAACAATAACTGGTTGCTTTGTTGTAACTAATTTTGCGAGATCCCTCATTGACAGATTTTTGAGAAGATTAACATATACCTCTGGAGCTGCAAGAATTCTAGCAAGTTCCTGTATACGTGTAACTTTCGAGCTTAGTATCTCGTTTAGCATCTCATCAATGTCGATCCTACTATCTATCCTAGCAGCTAGTTCTTGAAGGTCCTTATAGGCTTGAGTCAACCGCAGTTCAAGTGGGTCTATCTCACCTGCACGAACAGCTTGCACCATTTCAAAGACATTCTTTGCAAGGCTTTCGTTTTTGTTCACAAATTATCGCTCCTTACTGCGCCTTGAATTTTGGGCTCTCTATTATGATGGAAGGATCAACACCATTGGGAGAAACCACACCTAGAATCTTGTCAGCATGTTTCAATAGATGCGTACTTTTAGCTGGAGTTAATATTATGAACTGGCTTCGTCGTGATGCATCATGAAATAACCGACTTACCAATTCTGTGTTAGTTGCATCAAGAAATGTGTCAACTTCATCCATTACATAAACAGGTGCTGGATTAAATCTTTGAAGAGCAAGAATCAATCCTATTGCAATTAGCGATCTCTCTCCACCAGAACCTGCACTAATATCCCCAAATCCCTCTGTTTTTATTCTTGATTTGAATTCCACTCCATAATTCCCATCCCTTATAGCTAGCTCGAATCTGACACTTCCTGGAAATTGAACACGTCCTAAAACTTCGTTCACACCTTTCTCTACTTTTCTCAGAGTTTCATTCATACCATTATGATATTGCTCTCTAATGCTACCTACAGCTGACTCTGCCTCGTCGAGCTCTTCACCTAACTCAGAAACGCGTTCGACAAGTTCCTTGAGTCTCCCCTTCAATTGGTTCTCTGTATGTGCTATTGTTTCGGAAACATCTTGATAGTCATCAAGAATATGTCTAAGTCTGATGAGTTCATTTCTTACAAGGTCAATGTTTCGGATGATTTCAGGCTTGGTTTTACCCTGGAGATCATTTTCAATCAATTCTAAATCATACTCTAGATTTGTCAGTTGTCTTTTTGATTGCAAAACCTCAAGTTTCTGAGTCTTGACAAGCAGATTGAGTTCAACTAAACGTTCACTTAGTGTTCGAATTGAATTTCTTATTTCTGCAAGTTCATCTTTAATCCGCATCTGTTTCTGTTTTGCGTCTTCCTTACTTTTTCGCATAGCTTCAATATTCTCTAGAATTGATGATGCTACGTCCTTTGATTGCTTGATCTCCAAACGCAAATCAGTGAGGCTATTAGACAATACTTCAATGCTCTCTTTGACTCTTTTTAGCTCTTGCCGCTTGAGTTCTTCATCCTTCTCTGAAGCAAGTGCTTTATTGTCTAATTTCGTCAAGTCGGTCTGGAGTCGTCTATGTTTCGTTCTTATTGCTGATTCTTGTCCCACCAATCTGCTACGTTCAGGAGGCTGTGTGCTATCCAGTTTTCTTAGATTTCTCTCGGCTTTTCCATAATCGCGCTGCAAATCCTTTAGTTCATCATCAATTGTTACTATTCGTTCTTGGAGTTCTGGTATACTCTCGTTAAGCTTTCGACGACGTTCCCATGTTGAGCCCCAACGTGTCATTTGACTTATCAGTTCAATTGTTTCTTCTCGCTCATTTGAGAGAGTTTCCAATCTTGCCATTATGTCTGTGACATGTTTTCGCTCTATCGTTAGTTCCTTCTCCATCATTGCCATTCGTGCTTGAAGCGGTGCTGTAGAAACCAATCCAGATGGTTCACTCTTTGGGTGATTAACAATTTGTTCATCGTTTGGTATTGTGACTGATCCTTCCAACGTTACAGTTCTTAGGCTGTGTTTCATCGCTATTCGTGATGCCGCTTGAGAGTTTTTAACAAGCAGAAAATCACCAAACACCTTGCTTAGAAGAACTCGAACCTCCGCTTCCGCAATAATTCTATCCCATAACCAATCATCTACAACTGCTCCCTGAGGCAAAGGAGGTTTCTGGGGTGAGTCCTCATTTCTCAAAAGGATAATCGGAGAAGGGGCATTCTCCTTATTTCTAAGTTTTAGTAATAGCTGATAATCAGAATAGTCTGTAGTGACAAATGCCAACGGAAGATTACCCGATAAAACTCCCTCCACTGCAGCAGAAATGTCGTCATCCGCTGTAAAGAGACTGATAATGGGTCCTTTCACACTTTCTAAATTGTGCTCTAAAATAGTTTCATTAAGAGCTCGAACAGATTCAGGGATTCGCTTTGATGATTCAGATAGTCTGATTTTAATGTCATCAATATCTTTCTGAAGTTGAGCAACCAGGCTATTTTTTCTGAATCTTTCTTCATTGAGAGAAGCAATCTCACGTTCAAGCTGAGATTTTTGGCTTTCTAGCTCTTTTGCATCCGTTTCTTCTATTTTATCCCATACATGAGACCATTTGCTCTCTATCACTTGCAGTTCAGCCTCCTCTATCTGAAGTCTTTCACGAAGACTTCTCATGAACAGATCCTTGCCTTCTATTTCAGCTTGAAGGGCTTTGTAATGACCATGCGCCTCCGCTCTTTTAGTATTCCACTCTGCAAATGCTGCTAGTTCATCTTGTATTCGTACTCTTTCCTCTTCTAACTCTTTGATTTCCTGACGAAGTACTCTCTGCTGGTCCATGTAATGCTCGCGTGCAGTAGAAACTCTTTCAAGATCTTCTCTCAGCTTTTCCTCTTTGCGCTTCTCAACCTTTACATTATTCTCAAGATGTCTTAACTCTGATATGTGCTTCTTGGAATCTCCCTGAAGTTTTGTTAGATTCCTTTCTTCTTCCTCAATCTTCGCATCAATCCGACCAAGTTCTGAGTGCAAGCCTGATAATCTTGTTTCAATTTCTGTACTTTTTTCCTCCTGTTCAGAAATCTGTCCCTCGATTCCTGTTTGCTCCTCAAGTACACTGACTAAACCAGATTCTTTAGTTTCAATCTCGTCCTTAGTTTGTCTTACTCGATTCGTTACATCATCAAAGCTCGCCCACAAAAGTTCCTGTTCTAATACCATCTCCTGGGTTTGTAATGCTCTCTTTTTCTCAAGCCGAGAGAGATCATGTTGAAGCAGCTCCAATTCTCGTTCTACTGTTCTTGACTCTGTAAGTGCTGCATCCAGTTTTTGACGACTATGTATCACTTCAGTTTCCTGTAATCCAATTCGGTCACGGATAACATCAAGTCCGGTCCCCTCTTCCACAAGTTGTCTCACCTCAAAGGGGTCCATCTCACGTATTGCGTTTATTCTCTCCTGAGGCATAAATACAAGAGGATTGTCTGTTTCAAGTCCTAGGATTCCAATCATTTGCTTGTGTTCTGCCGCCTTGACACGCTTCCCATCTACATACGCCCTAGGAATACCATCTCTATCTATCCGTCTAAGGAATTTCCGACTCTGACCATTTACCTTTACAACAATTTCAACTTCTGCAGTGCTTGCTCCATGTCGGATGAAGTCACTCCATTTGCTATATCGATTCTCTCTCTGATTTGATCCAAGTGCAAACTTTAGTGCATGAAATATTGAAGTCTTTCCTGAACCATTCGGTCCTGCCAATACAGTGAGTCCTTTATCAAACTCGACTATTCCTTCGTAGAAGGAAAGGAAATTCCCTAATCTAACTGACTCGATATTTACCGTGCTTTCACTCATTTATTGTCTTCCCATTATTCTATGAAGTCTATCGCTGCTCTTTTTGGCTCTCAGAAGTCGTGTTAGTCTATCCTCTGCAGAACCGCTAAGAAGAAACGGATATCTACTTAGAAACTCACGGTCCTTTACAGACAATGGTAATCCTTCATTCAATACCTCAATCACACGTTGAGTTTCAGTATAGTCTTCTCCAACAGCTAAAATGTAGAGCTGATCCAGAAACTCGTCTGGATATTCATCACTCAATTTACTAAGTTCTGGTTGACGAGTACCCCTAGTCTTTCGAATTAATTCTTCAAGAAATTTAGTGTCACCAAAAGGTGCAACCCTGCTAGTTTCAATAAGTTTCTCAATCCTTTCTCTAGACAATTCTCCAACTTCACTAATCTCTTGAATATATAGACTCATAGCAAGATGTTTCACATCGGAAAAACCCCATCCATCTGTAAGTTCAGCAATCACTGAAACATCAAATTCATCACGGCCTTTGAGAATTTGTTCTAATACACGAACTCTATCGTCAAAAGTTGTTCCTTCGATAATATAGGTTCTATCGAACAATGAGAGTACTTCTCTCTCTACTTTATCGGGTCTTGTTGAAGCGGCAATAGTGATCACTTCCTCTGCACTCCATCTAGTGGTTTTGATTTCTTCCTGAATTACAACTGATTGAATGGTGTCCCTAGGTGCAATAGCATCTAATTTTCCGATATAGAGCAATGCTGGTGAATTCCTTCGAGCGAATTCAAATCCTTCTCTTAGTGCATCACCACTCCTTTTGTTTTCGTCAAGAACCCCTTCCATCTTGAACTGAATGATTTTTATTGGCACCTCCCGCGCAAGAAAATTTGGAAATGCGCTAAAATCACAACTAGGTGGTCCTAAAAGCAGGACTCTTCCTCCAAACTCTAACCCTCGTTCATTCATCTTGGCTTTTAGTGTATCATAACGTTTTATGAGTTGAAGAAACTCGGTAGCAAAGTTTACCACAGAATATTGATCAATCCGTTCTGTGGGAACTTGTTCTGGTGTTGTCAGAGTCACCGTTTCAATGAATTTTCCATTTTCGCCCAACTTTCAACCCCACTTAGTGCTGGCTTTTCGGTCGTTACCCTGAAGGCATATTACATCTTCGGACATTGTACAGTTTCGCGCCTAACTATATAATCATCATAAGGTGATAATATTACTGCAAGTCCTCTCAACTAGAGGTTTCTTTGATTCTGTTTCCTAATCGACGGGAAGATATAATCCATAATGGTATACTCGCTGTCAACCATATAATGACGTCGCCTATAGTTGCCAGGACATAGTTAGAACCACCGGGATCTAACCAGAGCTGTCCTATGCTCATCATCTTTACGAGTGGGAATATCAATAGAAAACCGAAGACTCTCTTGAGCAACACCTCATTCACTCTGGTTGCGTATCTTGGACCAATAATCCCACCCACTATCATTCCAATTCCCATTGTCAAGCTATAATACAAGAAGGTGATCACTTGATCAGTTTGAGATAGATAGAGGTAATTGATCACAGATCCCGCTGAAGTTGTGAATATCATCGTGAACATTGACGTAGCTGCAGCTACAATCATCCTGAATCTTAATATCATGCTCAAGACCGGGACTATTATAGTCCCTCCACCAAGACCTAGTAAGCCTGCTGAAACTCCTGCCATGAATATCGCAATAATTGCCACCGCTAGTTTCTTTTTACTCAACTCCGAAAATCCAAACCTCTTCATCTCATCCCTATGATCCTTGGTTTCGCTGATGGTGAAAAGCAATTCCAGTGCGATTGGAAATAGAACTATGCCAAAAACATAGCGCAGGATATGCGCATGAGCGGCGAGTGTTCTTAAAATGATACCAATATAAGTTCCTGGTATTGTAGCAACAACTGATAGGATGCCCACATGGAAGTCTATCAATTGAGGGTTTTGTCTATAATATACTACTGTACTCACAACTGCAACAAAGAGTGCTGATAGTAGGGATGCCGAAGAAGCCAACTCCGCTGTGAGTGCAAACACAATAATCAGGAGTGGAGTCTTGAAAGCACCACCACTGATTCCTGTAATTGCAGCAACGGTTCCTATACCTATTGAGATTAGTACAAGAGAAATGAATTCAATCATGAGTTGTTGCACAAGAATCAGTCCCAGTCTACTATTTCACCCAACACCCAATACAAATGCCTTCACTATGCGCGTCCAGATTCCTTTTTTATGTTGCGACTAGCATCATTCGCGCGGTTCTGTGCGAGGTTCATAAGTGTTAAGACTGACAGTATCTCGTGGTAGGTGGTTCCAATGAGTCAGAGTGAGAATCTTCGAGGACTAGTTTTGAAAGTCATGTCCATCGTCGAGAGCAGAGGTCTTTTTGTTCACTCATCAGACCTCGAAATAAAACATAATGATCCAGGTTCCAAGAAGACATTAGTAAAAACAACTAGATTACCCTTGATTGTTGGGTCTTGTATCCTTAATGCACTCGTTCCTAGATCTGCAATGCTTCTTGTTGGGGGACATGGAGGCGGAAAAACAACACTTGTCAAGCTATTAGGTAGAATGATGACTGGAAGGACTATCGATGAGATTGAGGATGGAATACTTCGAGGCCATCCAATGTTGACTGAAGAGAAGATGGTAGCGACGCTGAAACCTGGTCCTCTTATGAAAGAGGGTATTGAATTAGTTGTCTGGCGTCGATTTGTAACAGATTTCTGGAAAATCATCGATGAGGTTAACCGACTCACACCACATGCTCAAAATATCCTACTCTCTCTTCTAGCAGAAGGTGAAGTCAAGTATTATGATGAGATTAAGCGCTGTGAGGAGTATTGCCTCTACGCAACTCTGAATCCAGCTGATGCTGGAACATTCGATATTGGACCTCCCTTTCTGGACAGGTTTGGAATAGCGGTTCCCATTACAATGCCAAGCATAAATGACTTGGAGCTCATTCTTGCAACTCGAGATGAACGACTCTTCGGGTTTGATGAGCTTTGGCAGGTCCCTGCTGTGCTCACAGAAGAGAATCTGTTAACAATCTGGAACCTTGCTGATAAGGTGTATGTATCATTAGAGGCATCGGAGTTCATGAGATCTCTCGTGAGAGAGTTTGGAGCCTGTATCCGAGTTGATAAGAGTCATTCCTCAGGTCTCACAGTTGGAACTGGTCTTTGCGATGGGTGTCACTTTGACACTGCCAAGAGTGTCTGCAACAAAGTAATAGTTCCTCTGAGCGTACGTGCTGCGAAAGATCTTAATAGATACTCAAAAGCCGCAGCATGGTTAGTTGGAGCACAGGAAGTAACAGTTGAGATAGTAAAGTCACTAGCTCCCCTTGTTTTTTGGCATCGTACACAATTCACAACGGATGAACTTGAACGTTCCCCCTATTATGGAGATGTCTTTGCTTATACAGTCCATCTTGTCGAACTTGCATCATCTAGATTCGCACAGAGGGCACCAGCAATTGCTATTATGGACAAACTGAAACAAGGAGAAGAAAGTAAAGATGCGACGGATGAACTAAAGGAAATGGCAAAAAGCGACCTCTTAGTTCGTTTAGATTATACTTCTTTAGCTAAACAATTGAGAAGGTCGGGATATACTAAAACTGTGAAAGATATCGATAAGGGAATCAAAGATCGAAACGTTGACGAGCTGACCAAGATATATGATAGCTTGCTTGTAGATACTGATTTTCCAAATAGGAGTATGCTTTTGAAAAAGGTGTCAGATGCTCTTCACAGACTCACTTTGACTCAATTTGCGATTACATTTGAACAATGGCAAGACCTCTGGACCATAATTAGTATGCAATATCCAAAATTAACGACAATCCTGAAAGAAACTCTATCTCCTCCCAAGAGGAAAATTGTACGAACTGATGGTCTAACTGTTGTTATTTACGCGACAGGTGACTCTCCGGATTCTGCAGTGTTTCTTGAAATTTCAGGAGGAAGTGATGCGTTGTATCTAAAGAAAGAGCTTGAGAAACATATTGGAGCGTGATTCACAGTGTCGAGGGTTTCCACGGACTCCTCCTATAATACTGGTTTCATAGAAGTAACGCGGCGAGCATGGGAGCAAGCTCTCATTGATTTCTATCATCCTCCCCTTCCAGAACCAGAGATAGAAAATATAGACGAGGCTGCAAGTTTTTTCTATATTGATTCTGAGAGCTGGACAGTTCACCTCAATACAGCTGGTGTTCCTCCTTATATGGACTCCAACGAAGCGGAGCCATATTTGAGGTCAGTTTGTCATCATGAGATTCAGCACTATCTTCTATGTCCATATGATGGAGTGACCAATGGCTTGATGTTTGCCGCAGCGCGGAAAAGGGTTAATGATGCAACAGCAATGTTCGTGTGCAATCTTTTTGCTGATTTAGTGGTTGATTCCAAACTCTTGAAACAGTATCCTTTATTGACACACAGTCGTATCAATGCAACAATCCATGAATCTGCTCTTAGAGTGCGGAAGCACAGTCCACTCTGGACATTGATTGTAGCTACTTATCGAGCTTTGTGGGGATTTCCAATTCCTAGTCTGGTTAAGATTGATGAACCAACCTCTGGGGCTGCAATGGCAATCACAAATATCGCTCGAAAGTCGATTGATAATGAGAAACGATGGGCAAAAGCGTGCGAAAAGATTGCCCAAATCATTGCAGATTGGATGCCTCAAGATAATGACCAGCTTCCTGGAATTGGATTGGACAAATCAGGAAAAGAAACAGATGGAGACATAACAGTTGACAGGATTACAATATGGGTCCCACTCGATGTTGATGCAGTGATGGGAAGTCCAATTGAGGTAAGAAATGGAGATTTAGCTCGCAAGTGTCTACAAAAAGAGTCATCTTCCGATAAAGAAGCAGAGATGGAAGAGTTGGCTTTGGACGTCGAAAAACAAGGTGGCAACCTCGATGACCTAGAAGGTGTCTATCTAACTGCTGGATTTGGTGATCCTCGGGAATCATGGATTCGTTTCTGGTATCGTGCAAAGGCAAGGGGTTTATTGCAGTTTGATGTTAAAGAACGAAAATTTTCAGGCAGCTCTCCACTCTTACCTCAAATTTGGAGAATGGGAGACCCCGTTGAGGATTTGGACATCGTTCAATCACTACAATCTTTCCCGGTGATAATTCCCAACATTTCTACTCGAAAATGGCTGAAAACAATGTTAGAAGGAATAACTCAAGATAAATCGTTTCCAGACATGCTCATAGTGATTGACTCGAGTGGTTCAATGACGTGGGGTATGAGCCAAAAGTCAATCAGTGGGCCTTATCACACTGCATTGGTTGCAGCTTTCGCATCAATGGAAGTAGCCTTGAGAATGGGGGCTAGAGTGGCTGCAATTAATTTCTCAAGTGCTAGTAGAACAAGCAAATGGTCCACATCTAAAGCTGAAGTTGAACGTGTTCTTCTTGCGTACCAAGGAGAAGGCACAGTTGCTCCTGTTAAAAAAATCACTGAAATGTGTCAATCATCTGATTCGAATGTCATGGTGCTTTTAATCACTGATGCTGAGATTGCTAATTGGGAGAAGTTTGTGGACTCGGTTCGCAACCTTTCCAATCGTGGACATCGAATGTTCCTCTTTCACATCAACGCCGGTCGTGGGAAGAAAACTATGACGCAACAAGCTTTGGAAGAAGCGGGCGCAATTGTGTATCCATTAGGGTCAGTGAAAGACCTACCTGGCCTCGTCATCAGAGAAGTTCGTAATATCTATCAACCATAGTTCTCTTGATACACTACCCAAACGCTTATCTCAGTCATGAGGTCGCAACCCACGTCACTCGGACCAATCCGAGTCCTCTCGAGGCAGTGATTCCATGTATAAGATCCTCTTCAAACAGGTCTTGAATCCCGTCACAAAGATGATGGTCGTTGACGCTCCAGAAATCGCCAAGGTATGCAAACCCGGTCAGTTTGTCATGATTCGAGTTAACGAAACTGGAGAAAGATTTCCGCTCACGATTGGTGACTTCGATCGAGAGAAGGGAACTATAACAATTGTTTTTCAAGAGGTTGGAAAATCAACCATGCTGCTTGGAAGCCTAGAGAAAGGCGATGAGATTCTAGATTTTGTAGGACCTCTTGGGAAACCTTCCCCTACGGACAAGAAATATGGAACTGTCGTTGCAATAGGTGGTGGGTGTGGAAGTGCAATAGTGTTTCCTGTTGCGAGGGCTTTCAAAGAGGCTGGAAATCATCTCATCACAATCAATGGTGCTCGTAGTATGGACCTTCTTCTTTACAGACAAGAAATGGAAAAGATTAGTGATGAAACCTACGAAACCACTGATGATGGGTCCTGTGGAGTACATGGATTCGTGACCACTGTTCTCTCCGATTTGATCTCTCAAGGTCGACAAATTGATCTTGTCTTTGCAGTGGGTCCGGTTCCTATGATGAAGTTTGTATCAAAGACCACTGAAGCAAAGAAAATACCCACTCTTGTGAGTCTAAACAGCATTATGGTTGACGGCACTGGAATGTGTGGTGCTTGTCGTGTCAATGTTGGTGGCCAGATGAAATTCACCTGTGTCGATGGACCTGAATTTGATGGCCATGAGGTTGACTTCGATGAACTCATGGGTCGTCTGAATGCATATATTGAGCAAGAAGCTGTTTCTGAGAAACAATGGGCTGAAGAGCATGGAGGCGCAGCATAATGTCTGAAGAGAAGACACAAGCTTCTGCAAAGAAACGTGAGAGACCACCTCCGACCAAGAAAGTCCCTATGCCTGAACAGGATCCAATACTGAGAAGTAAGAATTTCCAAGAAGTAGCTCTCGGCTATACAGCTGAGCAGGCTGTAGAAGAGGCTAACAAATGCCTGCAATGTCGCAATCCGAAATGTATCAGTGGTTGCCCGGTAGAAGTCGATATCAAGGAATTCATTGAACTTATCAGAGAGAAGAAATTCATGGAAGCAGCTCTCAAGATCAAGGAGACCAATAGCCTACCTGCTATCTGTGGTCGTGTATGCCCTCAAGAAACTCAGTGTGAAGCACCCTGCATATATGGTATCCGTAATGAACCAATTGCAATCGGCCGTCTTGAGCGCTTTGTTGCAGATTATGCAATGGCACACGGTGAACCACTTCCGAAGTTACCTAGGAAGAATGGAAAGAAGATTGCTGTAATTGGTTCGGGTCCTGCTGGTCTGACCTGCGCTGGTGATCTTGTAAGACTAGGTTATGATGTCAAAATTTTCGAAGCTTTCCACAAGCCTGGTGGTGTTCTTATTTATGGAATACCAGAGTTCAGGTTACCAAAGGAAATTGTTACCGCAGAAGTGGAATATCTCGAAAAGATTGGTGTTGAAATCAAGTATAATCATGTTATTGGTAAGATTAGAACTGTAGTTGAATTGATGAATGAGGATGGTTTCAACGCGGTTTTCCTCGGGACCGGAGCTGGTGCGCCCAACTTCATGAGAATACCTGGAATGAATTTAGTCACAGTATTTTCAGCAAATGAGTTCCTAACCAGAGTGAACCTGATGAAAGCATACGAGTTTCCCAATTATGATACACCTGTTCGAATTGGTAATCGGGTTGCTGTAATTGGCGGCGGAAATGTTGCTATGGATGCTGCTAGAACATCCCTTCGATTAGGTGCTGAGGAAGTCATTATTGTTTATAGACGGTCTCGAGATGAACTTCCAGCTCGTCTTGAGGAAGTACATCATGCAGAAGAGGAAGGCGTGCAATTTCGTCTTCTCACGAACCCCACAGAGGTAATAGGAAACGAGAAGGGTGAAGTCATTGGAATGCAATGCATCAAGATGGAACTTGGGGAGCCAGATGATTCTGGAAGGGCTCGCCCTATACCTATTGAAGGATCTGAGTTCATAATGGATGTGGACACTGTAATCGTCGCAATTGGTAATTCTCCTAATCCAATCATCCCGCAGACTACGCCTGGCCTTGAAGTCACTCGCTGGGGTACTATAGTTATAGATGAAGAAACAGGCATGACCACTCTTCCTGGTGTTTTTGCTGGAGGAGATATTGTCACCGGTGCTGCCACTGTAATTAGTGCGATGGGAGCGGGTAAGCGAGCAGCTCGGGGAATTCACAAGTACATCTTTGGTGAATAGATTTTCTTTGGAGCTAACCATGAGCTCCTATTTCCTTATTTTTCTACGTTTATCTCACAGAATACACTTGATTGATCTACTTCAACAATCTCCGCTTCCAGTTCTAATGATGAAGTGAGTGTTAGGAAATCATCTTTCCGAAACGTTGTTGATTTAAATCCATCCTTACAAACAATAATGCCTTTTTTGGTTTCATTCCAGTCAATCTCTCCAAGAAGACCTTCCCTTGATTGGATTACAAACCATTCTAGTCTATGGTCCCAAAAAGCGTCTGAGTAACTTGAGAAAAGACATGTCCCACCTTTTTTGGTCACTCGGACAGATTCCATCATTAATTTCCTTGGATCCGTTTTAAACGCTGATATTCCATTCTGAATGCAGATGGTCTTGCTGAAAGTATTATCTTGGAATCCGAGTGTGGCTGCATCCATTTGGAATACATGACACTTAGACTTTATCTGATACAAGACCTTAGCTAATTCAAGACTGCTTATCGAAGTATCAATACCTACTACAAACTGAGCTGCTTGTACAAGACGATCAAGAACTCGACCATATCCACACCCGAGCTCAAGTACATTATCTGCTTTTTCGATGTGCGTCAGAACATGTGTAATCTCAGCCTCTAAATATTCAACAACTCGTGCTGTAGCAACATCATAACATTTCTTCAGCTTTTCCGCAGAGAGTTTTGACGCATAGTATTGATCTGTCAATCAAATTCGTTTCTTGAATTAATTTGAGTATGATGAATTTTACGACTTGAGAATGAATTGATATAGGGGGTCTTCTACAGGAAGACTACCTCCAATTTGAGCGTGAAGAAAATGGAGAAGGATCCGATTACAACTGAAGAAATGCGTATCCTTGAATTAAACGCACAATACCTTGGCGTAACCCACAGCATGCTTATGCAGAACGCAGGTCGAGAAGTGGCTCGAGTCGTTGAGAACACATCAAAGCTTGAAGGGAAACATGCAGTCATAATGTGTGGTCTGGGTGGTAATGGCGGTGATGGAATTGTTGCTGCCAGATATCTTGATGAATTTGGCGCTGATGTTGATGTTTACCTACTTGGTGATGCAAAAACGATTACGAACAAAGACACACTCCACAATTGGTACATTTTGAACAATCTTCATGATATCCTAAGTTCAGAGCTATTGACAGAATCTGCAGTAAAATCCTGCAAGCCAATGAAGAACGCCGATATTCTAATAGATGGTATTATGGGATTTGGTCTCCGTACCAAACTCCGAGAACCACTATTGACAGCTGTGAAGCTAATCAACCAATCAACAGCTACAAAGTATTCAATTGATGTTCCTAGTGGAATTGATTCTGAAACAGGAGTCGTGCATGGTGCTGCAGTTAAAGCGGACCACACAATAGCACTCCATGCACCCAAAATTGGTATGAGCCTAGCTAAAGACTATGTTGGGAAAATTCATGTTGTTTCGATTGGCATTCCCAAAGAAGCTAAATACTCCTGCGGTCCTGGAGATTTGATTCCATTCAAACAATTACGAACTGCTCATTCAAAGAAAGGTGATTTCGGCCGAATACTTGTAATTGGAGGAAGTGATGTCTATTCAGGAGCGCCAGCTCTAACTGGAATGGCTGCTCTAAGGACTGGTGCTGATCTTGTCAGTGTCTTAGCTCCTGAGCCAGTTGTTTCAGCTATTAGATCGTACAGTCCAAATCTAATGGTTAGAAGTCTAGGCACTCAAGTGCTGCTTCCTGAAACAGTATCAAATATTTTAGAACTTGCAGGCCACGCTCATGTTGTTGCGCTTGGGCCCGGCCTAGGCATAGAACAACAGACGAAACTTGCTGTTACATCCATTGTTGAACAACTTGTAGCGTCGAAAAAATCTCTTGTTCTCGATGCAGATGGTCTCAAAGCCTTAGCATCTTCTGAACTCAAGTTAAATCCTGAAGTTACAGTCTTAACACCGCATTGGGGTGAGTTGTCTATTCTGATGGATGAGGATTTGGGGGATTCAGCATCGCTGTCCAACAGAGTTGACAAAACAGTTGCTTGCGCAAAGAAGTATAATGCTGTTATTCTTCTAAAAGGACCAGTTGATGTGATAGCTCATCCTGATGGACAAATGAAGCTGAATAGAACTGGCGTTCCTGCAATGACGGTGGGCGGAACTGGTGATGTATTGACTGGTATTGTAGCCAGCCTACTTGCAGGTGACTCTTCTGCATTTCGTGCTGCATCTGCTGCAGCTTTTATTTCCGGGATGGCTGGAGAAATGGCTTTTGATGATCGTGGTGACCACATTGTAGCAACTGATTGCATTGAAAACATCCATCGTGTTTTTGATCTATAATAGGACAACTTATCCTACTATTGTATAATTGGCATATGTTCAAGCAGGTTTCGCGCAATCTGTTTATTCTCTTGATTAACTGGAATCCAAACAATTCCCACTTCAGGCTGACCATAGAGGACCACTGACTTGTCTGATGCGAGAAGAACTGCTGGAAATCCCATCAAATCCTCCTCCCCCTCCACAAAGACCAAAGAGTGTTTCTCATCATGGATAGCTGTGTCAATAACAGACCATGCCTCAGGGTAGATTGTCGCAGGTGGATTGTATATTGTATATGCTTTTTCTGCAGTGAATTGCTCATCAAAAGGTCCTCGTTTAGTGATGCCATCTACAATCATCACGTGCGGTGTATAGCTTTCAGCGAGTATAGTACTAACTGTCACATCTCCTACAGCAATTACACACTCTGGTGATTCATTATTTAGCTTGGAAACAACCCTCTTTTCAGGTGGTCCATCCAGTGCCGCAAATACTTCACCTTTCGGACTCTTCAAACCAGATCGCCCTTTCTCTGGGAGTGCTCTCGGTGGTTCACTTGTACCTCTTAGACGACGCCCCTCCCTGTCTATTTCTCCCAAACGAATTCTGACTGATGCTAGTTTTCCTCCATCATGAGCACGAACTGGCTTTAGATATTCGATAGTGTCCTGGGTGTGCTTTTTCTCTTTTCGGATGTTTAATGCACCTGATTCAATCTCTGCACAACAAGGACCTTCATACATCATGAAGGTG
>PJET01000096.1 GCA_002825515.1 Candidatus Thorarchaeota archaeon MP11T_1
CCCGATTATGAGCCAATCTGTCAGCATATCAATTACCCCTTGGTACAACAGGAGGAGTCATTCCACAATTATTTGGAGCGCTCTATGAATATCCTGAAGGATGCGGGATTTCTGGTCACTATGAACGAAACTGAGATGAATGTGTTTGTGGAAATTATGTCAAATACAGGACCTGTCACTCCGACAACTCCAGATGGCTCAGGTTCGCTAGACTATCTCCCTATCGTTATTGGTGGAGCAGCCTTAGTGCTAGTCGCAGTTATTGTTATAGCTTTCAAGAAACAATCCACTACTAGAAAAATGATATGAGATGATTCTAGGGCACTGAATTCTAGAAGAAATCAATATAATTTCAGAATAGGCATAGTAACATTAGCGACTCACCCATTGTTTATTGAACCACTCGACGACGGTGTTCATGGTTATTTCATATGCATAGGGGTCAATGAGGTTATGATCCGCACCCTCCACGATTACTAGCTCTTTAGGCTCACCCGCTAATTCATAGAGGCGTTTCACACCAGACAGCGGGATTCCGACATCATCACTCCCATGAACAATCAGCAGTGGACGAGGTGAGATCTTTGAGATAGCGTTCATAGGATTGTACACCTCAGCATCTTCGACCATTCTATGCAGAATCTCCTCTTGGATATCAGGGTCATCAATACCGCGAATCTGCTCAGGGTCTGTTTCAACAATGTAGTCAACAACAGGTTGTATCATTGGGGACTGTGCGAACCAGAGTGTGTCATACACGGGAGCTCGCAAACAAAGAGCACTAGGTCGTGGGTCCTCAGCTAGAGCGCATACTGCTACTGCACCACCATAGCTTGCCCCATATACACCAGACCATGAGTCAATTGTCAGGTCAGACTCCAATAGATGGGTGATGGCCACATAGGCATCTTTGATTTCACCAGCAAGAGAGAACAGTCCATCACTCTGTCTGAAGCCACGGAAGTCAAATGTCAGGACTGCAAAACCAGCCTTAGCGAGTTTGGTCGCAAGACCGCCTACTTGATCAGGTCCACCTGGAAGTCCGTGAAACTTAACGATACCAGGAAACGGACCAGCTCCGGTTGGAAGAACAAAGTTACCTCTGATTGTTTCTCCATCTGAGGTGAACTGGGTAGGAAGAATTTTCACATCCGTCATGGTTTCTTTCAAACGGATGGGCTTTATTTCAATATAACTCAAAATTCTATTATGGAACTAGTACGAGAACGATTCGATTGATGCTATGGGACACGCAACACTCAAAGTCTAAGTTCAAACGTCTGTTCGGTTTTCTTTATGCCCCATGTAGTTCCTTCTTGTTCATTACATAAGGTGAAACCATACTTCTCGTAAAGATGGCGAGATGCATCTAGACCAGAGATAGTCCAGAGATAGACCTTATCAGCTGAAGTCTGTTGGCAGAAGTCGAGGGCTGTTTCAAGTAACCGACTGCCTATACCCTTGCCATGATGGACCGGATCAACTATGAACCACCTGAGATGCAACCCCTCGGAGTTTATCCCAATCCCATCGATTGCTACTGAACCAACGATTTCGCCATCCAAACATGCCAACCAGAACCCATCGTGAGCTTCATCGAATCGCTTCAAGAATTCGGACATTTCTGTAGCAACTTTGGCTTCGAAATGCAGGCCAAATCCCGAAGCTTTGCTATAGTACCTTCCATGTAGCTCAGTTATCTTCCCAATTGCTCCTGGTTGATAGCCTGTAATCCTCAAATCGTTCATAATGAGTTAGTACAGCACAATCGTGTTTATTAGCCAATATGGTTGCGCTTGACACATCACCAAACAGGTTGTTTTTCCAACAGTTCTAATCTAAAAGGAGTAGTGACTATCATGTCTCAAGATGGTAAAGGCAACAAAATCTTTGGAATAATCCTGATTGTAGTTCCAATCATAGCTTTGATATTTGGTAGCAATGAACCTGCAATGCAGACAGATCAGGCAGCAATTGTCATGATAGGAATGATCTTCTTTGGAATTATTATGTTAGCAAGTGGCAGCAAGAAAAGAAGTCAGCCTATCAGTTCTTCGCCGAATTATCATGTTCCAGTAGCTCAAGTTTCCAATGAGCCATTTGCCTACTGTCCATATTGTGGGTCGGAAGTGACTACTGAGAGAACTCAATATTGTACTAGCTGTGGCAGACTACTACAATCGGTGACTAGCACACAACACCATGGTTTCTCATCCCAATAATATCATGAGAGATTGCGTCCAACACTAGTGTCGAGCCAGAAGGCTTCATTGAAGGTTCATATGCTTCGCTCCTTCTATGGTGAGGTAAAGATGACTATCAGACTGAATATAACAAACATGTCAATGCGATTCATTTGACGTTCAGAGGGCCAAAGGACTACTAATCATAGCTTTTAGCGGGAGTTCTGCAGATTCAAAATACGGCACCGCAGTTTCTGCACTGCGCACTGAGCACCGTATTGTCATAATGACAGTATGGACATTCAAGCACATCTCCAATTCTCTCAAATGCCACTGTAGAATGTTGATCCTGACCTTTGATCTCAAAGACCTCATCGGACATTGGGTCGTAGATTCGTATCGTATAGATAGGTCTGTTGTTAGCCCTATGGGTGCATCGAGACTCTAGAAATTGTCCAATGGGTTTACCGGCGAAGTGATGTAGTGGTATCTCTTTAAGCACTCTGCCACCTCGGACTTCCATGATTCTCTCACTTGTCAAGTAGTATCTCGTTCTTTTTGTTTGAATGAATGCAGCTATGATAGCAATGATGCCTGCTACAACCGGGAAAAGAAGGATAAAGGTAAATGATGTGCCAAGCTCTTCATAGGCTAGAAGAAGTACCACGGGTCCACCTAGGACAATCAAGAACCCACCGAAGATGAGCCAAAATCCAGTCCCAGCCTTACGAGACCATGCGATACTCTCCCCAGGCAGAACGCCTTCTTCAGGGGGATCGAATCGTGGTGTGGATGGGTAGGTTCTGTATTCGTTCATTCTTCATATCTCAGGTAAGTATTGAATTTTGTACTTTAGAAGTTATATTGTCTTTTAGACCGCTGTCTGATACTGCTTGCCACGAGCATGATGACAATTATTACAAGACCTACCGTGACAATTAGGAGTATAAAATTCAGGATGTCAGGATCGAATGGCGAGCCGCCAGTCGTTGGAGTGGGTGTTGTTGGCGATGTTATGCTCAGAATCACTTCAATTGATTCAATGTTACTCCAAGGACTGGCTGCATCATGGTCATCAAAGACTCGAACTCTGAAGTAGTAAGTCCCTGTAGTCATATCAATTACATTGAAACTGAGTGAGGTTGTGTTCCATTCTCCCAAGATAATCGTGAAATCGTCATATGGACTGACTTGAAACTGATAGTGATCAATGGCATTTTCGTGATCAAAACCTGCTATCCAATATACCATGACATGAGAAACTGATATTATTGTACCAGGATCGTGGAGAGTTGGTTCAGTTGGCGCTTGATTTAGGATTTCAAATGATTCTGTGCTGGAAATTGCTTCATTGTGGTTGGCTGAGTTATCATAGGCGTGAATATCATACTCGATAATATCATCGACCAAGAAACTCCCTATGTTTGCTTCGTATCTGTCCCCGACCGTCTGTACCATAGCCATAGAAAGCCAAGATCCTGAATTGACAGTATACCAACATATCACACTCTCGATTCCATGTAGGTCGGTGATATTAGCCATCACAGTTACTGACTCTCCTTGTTTAGGTTCTAGCGGTGAATGTGTGGGAGTCGATATTGAAGGAGCTACAGTATCTTCTACGATGACTACATTGATCCACTGCTGGAATGACCAGAAGCCTACAGTTCCATCATCATCCACTGCTCGGACTCTGAAGTAGTAGTTGTCATCTTCGAACACGGTCATCATATAGTCATCAGTGTACGCGGTGATTATCTCTAAGGTCGTAGCGAACTGACTGTGGTTGCTCACCTGAATCTCATAGTGGTCAATAGAGCCATCAGCGTCAATGGATGCAGTCCAGTTTAGGAGGAAGACTCCATCATCATCGGTTGTTCCGGGGTCATATAGCATGGGTGTTTCTGGGAAGTAATTGATTCCATTCAGGTGCACGACTGAGGACACTGATTCCATTTCATCTGTGGAACTGTCGAATGCACGGACATAGTAGTCCTTCTCTTGACTGGCATTGAAGTTCCCAATAGCTGCTGAGTATTGGTCACCGCCCTCAGGAGTCATTGACACATTCTGCCAGATACCAAGGTTATCACGATAATGACAAGTGATGTTGGCCAGTCCATTGGTATCAGTCGCATTGACATAGACAGTAACAGGGTTCCCATGAACAGGACTTGAAGGGGTGTGAGTCAAGTCGGTTAGTAGAGGAGCATCATTTGCAGCTTCAATTCCTGCTAACCAGTGAATTGTGTTCACGAGAAGGACATCGTTATCGCTATCAAGGTAATCCTCAAGGCCATCCGAATCTTCATCGTTAATTCCATCCATGAAGTTTCCATCAAGGACAACGCATACTCTTCCAGAGCCGTACTTTGAAACCGCCATAGTTGTGATTCCATCTAACCCGAGCCAGTTGGCATACCAGCCACCCTCCCCCCAGCAGGTTGTACCATCCCAGTCTGACACTATTATTCGTTCTGCATTTGCTGGGAGTGCTGAAAAGCCATCGCTAGCATAGAACTCAACCCGATTAACATTGGTTGTTATTGGATGTGATAGGAGGTTATCACCAGTGTAATAGATCTGACTCTCCTGCCAATATCGCTGGAGGTCATCTCTGTCCCATATGCTGTCTCGAGCAAAGTAATAGCCAAAATTGTTAGCAAGTGCCGCGAGCTCATCTCCAAATGTACTCCAATCTGATTGTATGAAGATAGAGCCACCATTGGTTACATAGGCATCAAGCGCAGCAATCTCTGCTGCATCATAATCATCAGTCCAGTAAGGTAGAGTGCAAATGACCACCTCACTTGCGTTGAAGAGGGCCGAGTCAAAGGTGTCCATCCGTGACACTGCAAACCCAGCATCCAGTAAGTCCTCGACGAATTTACCTCCTGCGAAACCATCAACATGCGGAGGTGGAAACTCCCATGTGTATTCAGTGTCTTGCGCGTTGTCAAACACCACATGATTCTGTAGTCTGATTGCATTACCCACGATGTTCTCGTAATTCGCATCGGGATCTGAGAGATCAAATCCTATGAACACAACATGTCCGCGATTCATGGTCTTATGAACCACTATCGGATCATGAAGGTCTCCAGGGTATTGATATATATCAACTGCAACAGTTCCACCAGTGATGTCGACAGCCATAGTGTTATTTCTCGGTGCAGGCTGATACTCAATGCGTCTGCACAGTGCATCACCAAATGTATGGCGATGCATCGTACCAAGAGTCCCACCTGGGTACTGGTCAATGACCGGACCTATCTCCATGAGACCGGAGGAGTTGTAGATGTGCAGACCAAGTCCTGGAGAAGAAACATTTCCGAAATCGAGGAGCACAACTACTCCACCACTGTCCACGAAACTTGAGAGTGTGGCAGTCCATGCTGTTCCGACTGTCTTCATTATGGTCGTGTTTGCGTTCTCCTGTTCAGGAATCAGAAGAATGTCCTTGCCGGGCAATTGAGTGTTAAGATTTGTATAGTCAGTGAGATTGGTGTGCTGGTAGTCAGTCCCATAGGTATTGTTGATTGCTGTCATTGTATTCTCATATTCCTCTCCCGCTCGACTATCAACGAACTCGGTATAGACTAGAATGTTAGGAGGAGATAGACTTAGATCAGCACTTGTGGAATAGGCACCTCGAGGTGTTTCAATACCCTGAGGATCAGGGGTGTGAGTTGTTGGCAGAGTTGCAACCATGAAGAGTGAACTGGTCATTAGCAAAACGATTAGAAGAGTGATGGTGGACTTGGGCTTCATTGGAATCACGCACTATTTGTAAAGGGTTAATCTTTATACTATCATTTTCAAAGGATAAAAACCAATGTTGGATAGAAGTATCATTTCAAGTTCATAGCTGGACTAGAGTCTCATCTCATCAATTGATATGCGTGGATTTACATAGCGACCACTCTCAGAAGTCTGTGTTCCATATTGGATAGCAACTTCTGGACACCAATTGATGCATCCAAGACACTGTTCACATTTGTGACTCCAGGTCGGTCGACCGTCAATCAGAGTAATGTTCTGGACAGGACATATTGATTCACAGAGTCCACATTCTGTACAGTTGTCATTGACCCAGAACTTGGTGTCTGACTGATTGACAGTCG
>PJET01000230.1 GCA_002825515.1 Candidatus Thorarchaeota archaeon MP11T_1
ACGTCTGTTCACTCTGTTTATCCTTTTTGTCTTCATTATTTCACTGGTGTTTGATACCACATCGACAATATTGATTGTGGCCCCCTTGACTATCGAGGTCTGTAAAGCTCTGGAGATTGACTTCAAACCATTCTTGATTGCTGAAGCAATCGTTGCTAACTTTGCATCGATACCATCAATTGTGGGCGCAGTTCCAAACCTTGTAATTGCTAACAAGATACTAGAGGAGGGTGTTACAGGATTTGATGCTTCTGTTCTGTTTCTGACTATGATGCCTCTATCCATCATGATACTGCTAGTTTCTTTACCACTGTTTTATCGAGTCTTCAAAGACAAACTACCGGATAGTGAGGAGAGTGTAAGAGATGAGGTCTTTGTGGTTACTCCTGTGCATATGATAAGGTCAAGAAACGACTTCTATCTGTCATTGATTGCAATTGGGATTCTCATCTTGGCCTTCACGTACGGGCAAGGATCAGGACTTGAACCACCACTTGTATCAATTATAGTAGCATTCATTGTTCTTATAATGACTCGAGAAAGGGTGGAGAACATCTTGTCAAAAATCAACTGGAACACTGTATTTTTCCTAATCGGAATATTCGGACTTGTTGGTGCCCTTGAAATAGTAGGATTCATTGATGATATAGGTAATGCAGTAAACTCAATTGTTTCTGAGAACACCGGGATTGCAGTAGGGTTCCTTGTTTGGGTTCCAGCGCTTCTTTCTGCAGTGATAGATAACATTCCAGTATCGGTTGTTCTTGCGCCAATTGCAGCAAGCTTGGCTGTTGCTACACCAGTATTTCCTGCAATCCTAGTGTTTGCTGTCAACGTTGGAGGTTATGTTCTTCCTATTGGAGCACCAGCTAACATCCTCGCTATGGCATTATCTGAGGAGGAGCATGATAGAATAAGCTTCAAGGATTTTGCAAAAATCGCCACACCCTTGGCATTATTGCATTTGCTCATTGGAACTGGTTGGCTCTTTTTCGTATCATTGGTATTCTGAAAAAAACCATTGGCGTCTGCCCCCGTTATTCGGGCCGCCGGGAGGACGACACCGCGGAAACAGGACGCCAAATTATTTACGTATCATTTGATTAAATAGGTTTAGTTAATGTCAATTAGCCCTCTCTGGTAACATATACTCATCTTTATACGGACTTTCATGAGGCGACTCATACCTATATCATAAGAGGAGTAGACCATTGCCAAAACGAGCCCGATGTCCTCATTGTGAACGGTTATTTAACAGGGATACTCTTGATAATCATATTCAGAGGTGTAAGACTCGGCATCAGGGAGTTCAGACTGAAAAGAAAGTTTCTCAGAAACTTATTCTTGTTGTTGATGGTAATAACGTCGCCTATAGTATATCACCTCAAGGTAGACCAAAGGCGCAGAATCTCTCTCTTGCCTATCAAAGCCTAACAAATACAGGCTATGATCCTGTTTTCGTCATTTCTGCTGCACTTGTCCATAATATTGATAATCCTGAAGCGCTAAATGCATTCATTTCGACCGCAAAAGTTGTTGAAGCCTCAAGAGGAACCAATGATGACAAAAGGATTGTTCAGTTAGCCAAGAAACTCAATGCAGACATTGTATCTAATGATCGATTTCTAGATTGGATTGACCGATATCCTTGGATTACTACACGATTACGAAAATACAGGCTAACTCCGACGGGACTAATCTTGGGTAAGTAAGCGTGATTATATCAGGACTTCTTCGAAACGATTAAAATCAATCAGGATTTGGCTTATCCAACCCTTTTATGTCAGTAGTAAGGTGACAGATGATGAAAGCTAAAGAACTGAGAGAATTATACCTGAAATACTTCAAAGAAAAAGGACACTCAGTTATAGTTTCAGCATCATTGTTCCCAGAGGATGATCCTACAGTGTTATTCACATCTGCAGGAATGCATCCCCTAGTTCCATATTTGTTAGGACAACCCCATCCCGAGGGAAAACGTCTGACCAATTTCCAGAAATGCGTTCGCACAACTGACATTGAAGAAGTCGGTGATACAACACACCTCACATTCTTTGAGATGCTTGGAAACTGGAGTCTGGGAGATTACTGGAAGAAAGAAGCAATCACCTGGAGCTATGAGTTTCTCACATCAAAGAAATACCTTGGATTTGATTCTGAGAGGCTGTCCGTCACAGTGTTCGCAGGTGATGAGGATTCTCCTAGAGATGATGAGGCAACGGAGGCATGGCGGAGCGTTGGAATACCAGATGAGAGAATCTACTTCTTGGGAAAGGAGGACAACTGGTGGATTGCAGGGAACACAGGTCCCTGTGGACCATGCACAGAGATGTTCATCGAAGTGGACGAGATTCAAAAATGTGGTCCAGACTGTAGACCAGGTTGCAGCTGCGGTCATTTTGTTGAAGTATGGAATGACGTCTTCATGAGTTATCGAAAGCTCGAGGATGGATCCTATGAACCGCTGAAGATGAACAGTATTGACACTGGAATGGGTGTCGAGAGAACTCTTGCTATGCTTCAAGGAGTCCCGACTGTTTTCGATACCGAATTTTTTGTACCTCTGATTAAATGTGTGAAGGAACTGTCAAACAGAGAGGAGTTCACTGAAGACGATGATAGGCTCATTCGGATTATCGTCGATCATGTCAGGTCAGCGGTCATGATTATGGCAGATGACAGGAAAATTGGTCCATCCAATGTTGAGCAAGGATACATTGTACGAAGATTACTCAGAAAAGCAATTCATAGTGCTGATAGACTCGGTATTGGCCATGGATTCATGAACAGTCTAGCAGAGATTGTTATTGACATGTTCAAAGACCTCTATGGAGAAGTAAAGCGTAACAAAGAGTTCATCATGGACAACCTCGCTGCAGAGGAGGTAAAGTTCAGAAAGACACTCAGCAAAGCGATTCGGAGATTTGAGAGAATCTACACTGAAACAGGAACAATAACTGGTGAGAATGCGTTCCTCCTCTTCACAAGTTTTGGGCTTCCATTGGAGATGACTCGAGACCTCGCTGAGGAGAAAGGAATCAAAATCGATATGGATGAATTCACTAAGCAATTTGAGGAACATCGAGAGATATCGAGAACTGCAACTCAGGGTAAATTCAAGGGTGGCTTGGCTGAGCATAGCGAGAAGATAGTCAAACTTCACACAGCAACACATCTTCTTCAAGAGGCTTTGAGAAGAGTTCTCGGAGATGAAGTGACCCAAAATGGAAGTAACATAACCGAAGATCGTCTACGTTTTGACTTCACTTTTTCAAGGAAGCTAACTTCTGAGGAGATTAAGGAAGTAGAGAAGTTAGTAAATGACGTTATCGGTCAGAATCTTGAGGTAATCCAACAATTTCTGCCCTACAATGAGGCAATCAAGAAAGGAGCTCTAGCATTTTTCAAAGAGAATTATGGAGAAACAGTTTCTGTGTATTCTGTTGGAGATTTCAGCATGGAGCTTTGTGGAGGACCTCATGTTGAACGTACAGGCAAGCTGGGAATATTCAAAATCAAAAAGCAGAAGAAAATTGGCGCAGGAATCATGCGTATTCGAGCAGTACTTGAGGCTGGAGATTGATTCGATTGTCATCCACAAGGTCTATTTGATGTCTAGTTTCAGAAGTCCCTGAACAATCGTTTGGAGTAGGAATCTATGGGAACATTCTCGAAGATCTTCGGATCAGGAGACAAGAAACTACAGAAAGAGGCAGAGGAGTGCATTCTGGCATTGAGTAAAGCCCTTCAGTCAGCTAGTGCAAAAATGCACGTTGCGGCGGAGTGCTGGGTTGAGGGAAAAGATGATACTCTCGATGAACTTGAAGAAGAAATTATCAAACTAGAACGAGATGCTGATAAAATCAAGGAGAATTTGGTGGAAAATATTCTCTCAAAACATGCATTCATGCCACAGCAGTCTCAGGAACGTCATTTGTTAACAAGCCATATGGATGGCATTATCGATGCTGCTGAAGACGCAGTTCGATTGATTAGTGTTGGAAAAGGAATGAAACCACCAGAAGATATAGAGGAAATTGCAGAGAAATGTTGGATCTGTACAGACCTTCTTCAGGATGCGGTGAAGTATCTCTATAAGGATTTCAAGATGTCTGTTGAGCACACCAGAAGAATAGACCTTGTACGAGAGGAGGCAAGAGACTTACAGTATAAGCTTCTAAAGAAACTTTTCCGGGATTCAAAGTATAAATCTCCGGATGTTCACTTTTTCAAGAGTGTATCTGAGAAGATCCTGGATGTTGCTATCAAGGCCGAGAATGCGGGGGATTACATCCGAGAGTTAGCAATTAAGTACTCATGAGTGGAGTGGACGTTTCTTGGATCCAGTTGCTCTCGCACTACTAGTAATCGCCTTCATTGTAGCTTTTGCGATTGGTAGCAATGATGAAACAATGAGCCCTGCAGTAGGAGCTCGTGTTTTTAGTGTGAGAGCAGCTGTACTGATTGGTGCTTTCATCAATCTCGTTGGCGCAATCTCTCTTGGTGGTGGAGTTTCCGAAAAGGTAGGTTCAGACTTGGTGACAGGAAACGAACTTACAACGCAGATGGTCTTTGCAATTCTCATCTCAATGACAGTCTGGTTGCTAATTGCATCAGCAACCAAGGGATTACCAATCAGCACAACTCAATGCATTGTTGGTTCTGTAATAGGCGTGGCTATTGCAGCACCTATCATTAGTGGCTCGGTGTGGGGGGCGGAGGCTATTAACACTGCAGTTGTCATTGAAATCTTTGCGGGGTGGATAATATCACCCTTAATTGGATTCTTTATAGCTGCGGTGGTCTTTTGGTTAGTACGTAAATTGCAATATCGTGCTGCGGGATTGTCAGGAAGAGAGAAACAGGAACAGATTGCTGCTTATGGACTTGCAGTCTTCTTGATAATCACAGGATTAAGCAGAGGAGGAAATGATGTTGCCAATGCCGTTGCCCCTCTTGTAAACCATCCATTCTTTAGTACCCCTCTGACAATCGGATCTTTCTCAATACCAGGAATCTATGTTGTATTAATTGTGGGTGGTCTGGGAATGGGTTGTGGCCTAATTGTTGTGGGAAGAAAGGTCATCAAAGTTCTAGCCACGGAAGTTGTAACATTGTCACCCTCATCTGCTCTCTCAGCAAGCATTTCTGTTTCGTTAATCATGTTCGTGGGAACTTATTTCGGCCTTCCCCTTAGTGGAACTCATGTACTTGTGGCAGCACTCATTGCAGTAGGTTATGTTGCAAATACTCCAGTTCGAATGAAACAAGTGAGAGATATTATCGTTTCGTGGATAATCACAGTACCTATCTCATTGATTGTCGCGATTCCAGTATTTTCACTCATTCAATATTTGATACCCACGATGTAGGTTCTTCATGTGGGTAATTCTGGAATCTTGTGGATTAGGATGCATTTCTTGGCTAACTTTCCAAGCTCTTCGGCTTCACTAATTGAGAGATGGACTCTGGGACCTGAGGGAGTTTCTTTTCTGGTAGCCTCGATAAACGCTAAATCTGCATCCTGTACAACTGCTTCTGCACCTGAGCACAGTCGAGTGTCACCTGTGTATGCGATTATAGTATCACCTATCTGAACTCTAAATCCTAGTGATGGTTCCAGAACCTCTTTCTCTGGATGTTCTTCTAATGAATAATGCTCGACCTCGAAGGATTTCACCTTGAAGAAGTCTGTGTCAAAGCCAGAACCCTCTGACATCTCATGATACCAAATCTTGAATGGTAAACGTTCTTTGTAATCATCCCGAAACCCTTTGATCATACTGATTGCTTGTTTGCAGTCCACAGGGATTAGTATGTTGAGTGGTTTGCTTCGGTTCAGCATCTGCATAAATCCGAGAATTGAGTGAAGTCCACCCATATGATCAAAATGACCGTGGGAGATAGCTATTAGGTCAATTTCATTCACAAAATCAGTGTTTTCAGATGCATTAAGACAGTCTCTCAACGCACCATCACCGACATCAAGGAGCATCATCTTTCCTGTAAATTTTGATTTTAGGAATATAGTAGTTGCAACTCCCGCAACACTGAAGGGAACTATTGCAAGAACCTCATCGTTTTCCCATTGTTTTCCGAACTCATTGTTGATCAAATGACCTAATCCCATCCAGTTTTGATGAATTGAACAGTGTGAATAAATCTATTGACTACTAAACATGTACGCATCTAAATATCCATTATTAGACTGTCAGAGTCCCCAAAGTAGCTCTTAGTCTTCTAAAATGTACCTTG
>PJET01000231.1 GCA_002825515.1 Candidatus Thorarchaeota archaeon MP11T_1
GATGATGCTTGCCAAATCACTGATGCTTACACAAGGCTACAAACGTATACTGATTGGGAGCGGCTATAGAAACTCAGACCTCATTGATTACACCAATATTAGAACACGTTTCATGCATGACCTGGCAGCAAGCGGGGTCGCTATAATCCTTCGGGCTGACTTTGACCAGAATGTGGTCCTCGAAGGCAGTGTCATCTCAGATGGCCAGTTCTCTGAGGATGTCTATGTCCCAGCCGGAGGAACAGTGATGCCGATTTCGTGTGAGGCCATCGAGAAGAGGCTGACATATCTCGAGGTAACTGATCCTGAAGGACTGAAGGAAAGACTAGACAAACTGTCTATGAAGAATTTTGTAGCCGTTGTTGATGAATCACTCGAGAAGAGTGGATTCACTCGAAAAGACATTGACTATCTCGGTCTCATTCGGATGAAGCGTAGTGCCTTTGAATTCGTTGCGAATGAACTTGGTGTAGACCCCTATGAACAATCGACATATTTCACTGAATGGGGTCACATGGGTCAGAATGATGCGATAGTTTCAATTGAAGAGGGTCTCAAGGATGGCAAGATTAAGGATGGGGACTTGGTAGTCCTAGCAGCAGCAGGCATCGGCTGGTCTTGGAATGCAATGACAATAAAATGGGGAAAGAAGGAGTGAAGAAAATGGAAGTAACAAAGTATTCAGATATTAAGATGGGACAATCCGCAGAAGTTGTTCATACCGTTACTGAAGATGATATTCAGATTTTTGGAAACCTCAGTGGGGATTACAACCCACTACACTTTGATGAAGACTGGGCAAAGACGACAATGTTTGGAGGTCGAATTGCTCATGGAATTCTAACAGCTTCTTTTGTCAGCACTGCAATTGGTATGAAACTCCCAGGACCCGGAACTATCTATATGAGTCAGAGCATGCGTTTTCTTGGTCCTGTGAGAATTGGAGATACAATTACAGCTAGAGTAGAAGTTATCATGTTGAATGATGAGAAAGAACGAATAACCTTGAAAACCACCTGCATAAATCAGGATAGTAAGATAGTAATGGATGGAGAGGCACTAGTCACACTAATGAAGATGGACTGATGATTCGTATGGATAATGCAGAAAAAGCTTCCACCATCAGAAAGATAAGGCTTGATGATGAGTGGTAACAATACATGAGGTAGAGGAAAGTGGCGGAGCAGAAGGAAGATGTACTCCCTGTTATTCATCTGCGGATTCGAATTTCCAGACCTTTAGAGGAAGTTTGGGAGAAGTTCTTGGATCCTGTCATCATGCTCCAATGGCTTGGTGATGAGATTAGTGCAGATGTGAGAGTAGGTGGTACTATCAGATTTCTTGGTCCACACGCTCCAACAACTCCTGAGCTAGCAAACTACTGGGATATTAAGGAGGTCAAAGATCAGAAAGTCCTTCTCTTAAGCTGGAGAATAATGGGTGTCGACACACTTCTCGTCATTAGATTCAATCCGATTGGACCCGGAACGATGATACAAGTGAATCATGGTGCGGTACCAGTATCTGCTCGCAATTACCATCTACCTGAACATTGGAATCTATTGCTAGCTAATTTCAAAGCTGCAGTTGAGCTTGGAGCTCCTGCGATACGGTTTAATTATTCAGATTATCATCCACTTCGAATCACACGGTATGACCCTGTTGATGTCCGCCTAAGCGTCATTTGTAAAACTCCTCCCTCACTCCCATTTGATGTATGGACAAATCCTGAGAAGTTGAAACACTTCATTCGTGCTGATCATCCTGTGGTCGACCGCCAATATGCTGGAATCTATACTTGGTGGGCGGAAGGTCGAGGTCCGGTAGTTTTCAAAAAGATGGTACCTGATCGTGAGCTAGAGTTCTCATGGGTACACGGTGATGAACCAGAAACCTTAGTCAATGTTCGGTTTGAAGAAGTCAATGATCATACCCTAGTTACTCTCCACCACCACAGCTTCCATTCACCAGAAGCAGTTGTTGGGTACGACATTGGCTGGTCGGGTATTCTTGCAGAACTCAAGCTCGTCTGTGAACTTGGCGAGTCCGGAATAGAGAGAATCAGTGATTGGGGCTGATTTCTTTATCGGAAATAGAACAGGAGACAAATCAAATATCTGATTTCTCACTATTCTCTTGTGGAGGTATCATAAAACGTGGAACGGAGGAATGCGATAGTTATTGGTCTGATATTGGGAATCGCGTCCATAGGTGGAATACTCCTTCTTCATCTTCCAGATCTATTTCAAGTTCAACATGACCCAATCTTGATTGATGAAAATGAAGACTTTCAATCTCAGGAATGGCCAGGATCTGGTACATTAGATGATCCCTATCTTATCTCTGGTTTGTCAATCGTGTCAAGCGATATATGCATCAGTATTGAGAGTACAACGGTTCACTTCACAATCCGAAACTGCTACATCTCTTCTACTGATCACATTTGTGCAATTCAATTCTCTAATATTGAAAATGGGGACTTCATCAATAATGAGGTTGTCGACAGTACGGGTCATGGACTATTGATACAGTCCTGCCAAGACGTTAGCATCACCTCAAATTCAATTAGCAATAATGGTCTTGATGGAATCAAACTCAATACTGCAGAGAATTGTGAAATTTCATCCAATACAATTAACAACAATGCAGGATCTGGTATTTCATTGTTATATTCTTGGTATTGTGAAATTTCATCAAACATCATCACCAATAATGGTGAGTGGGGATTGTTGTTTACCAATTCGTATGGGAATGTTGAAACGGATAATACCTTCCAAGAAAATGAACTGGGAAGTATAGATTACCAAAGTTGCTGACCACAAGCGGCCCTCTTCTTAGAGGTCCGCGTTGATAAAGGGAAGAGTTCGTAACATTCGGTGAATGAAGACTCAGTCGAAAAGGAATGAACTGGGTTGGACAACCCTGCTCGGGTCGTGTGTTCCGCTCTTTCAAGCTCTATGGTTTAGTCAAAGATCCCTATGGTAGTTGTTTTGTTACATTGGATGGTCCGATATTCTGACTAAGCTGCAACTGGTCTGCGAGTTGAGTAAGTCTGGAATAGATAGAATCAGCGATTTGGGGTAATTCCACCTCTTAGATTGGCAGTAGTATAATTCCTGGGAAGAGGAACCACCACATACTCACTGCTGTGATCACTGGAATGAAGAAATTATCTGTCCAGCCAATGCTCAGAAACTCCGCTGCTGTCGTGAAACTCGTTATTAGAAAGATTTGAGGTAACACGTTCAGGACTATAGTGTCAGGAGAGAATAATACTAGTGACGTGATGATTGATAATGCTGTAAACAACAAAACTCCAATACTGCCTTCCAGTGACTTGTTGCGATATTTACGTTTGAAGAACTTGCCTCCGTAGGGACGACCAATCACTTCCCCAGCTGCATCACCCCATGAAACCGCAAGTATTGCTGCCACAAAAATCTCAGGTCTTGCGAAGAAAACAAGGAAGACAGTCATGAAAGATATAAGACCCATAAAACCCGAAGCAAATGTATTGAGTTTTGACTCTTCTTCTCGACTTCCAGCTATTAACAATTCCCAAATCAATTCGCTCTTGTGAGCCCATGCGTACATTAGAATTGTTAGGAAAATTCCCACTGCAAATGCAGGTCCACTTAAATTTGAATATGTGACAACTGTCAAAGCAATAACTGTGCCCATAATAATATGAACAAGTTTCCTTGGCTTCCAATGAGGCATACCCGATGCAGCCATGTAGTAGGCTGTTGTGAGTACTGCTGATACAATCAGCCCAGTAGCAATTGCCATGCCAATATCCAGCATGGCTAATTCCCCAAATATAAGATCCACCATCTTAGACGTAATTGAGTGAACGAAGGTAGTATTTCATTATTGTCCTTCTGTATGCATAACTTGCTGTATTCAGTCGAGTGGTTCGCCCTTTATTCTCCAACTTGATTTTACTATGAATTTGACGTATGTCATCTGAAACATGACAAGAGCAAAACCAGCAAATATACCTGCAACAATCGCAGTAATTGGGTCAAACGGAATATATCCTCTGATAGAGAGAGTAACTGAAACTGCACATGTGGCAATGATGAATATGCTGATGTAGAGAATTTTTGCTATTTTTTTTCTTGACTCAAGCTCCGGTCTAGGTTCTTCCATTGCCATTTTTATCCGGTTCTTTCTTGCAATGAATGAATAAGAGGAGTACCATCACAGCAACAGCTGCTAATAATTGGTCAGCTTATGAGATACCTAGGGTGTGGTTTGTCTGGGCGAATCCTTTCCTCGATAAGAACTCCCGACAGAGCAACATCAATCATTGCGACAGAGGGATATACTATTGATGCATCCTTAGCTGGCCCCATCAGTACAAAATCTGCTCCAAGTATGACAGGCATAAGACTGGATCCAACTAATGCAGGTTTCTTCGCATCTTTCCCGAATTTTGGTACAAGGCCTCTCCATGTACTAATTGCATTGTGAGCTCCGTTGCCAACCGGAAAGCCATACTTATCTTTCAAAATCTGTTGCGTCTTGCAAGCTATCCCCAAAGTTGGAAGGTCCATAACTCCAGTATCTATCAAGACATTTGAGATTCCTGCATCTTTAGCCCTATCAACCAGTACATCCGCAAGTTGCATTCTTTTTGATACCGATATCATTGACTCCGAGTTAAAAGTTAGAAGTAATGCGTTTGTCAAACCAGTTTCTTTGATAACATTATAGAGTTCATCTTTTGTATCTGGAGTAAGAGAATTAATGATGACCCTGTTTAGAAAGCCTGCTTCTTTCGCAAATCTTATTCCAGCAGTATTAACTTCTAGTGAGTCAGATCCATCAATTAGCAAAGGGAATTCCGTTATATCCACAAGATATTGTAAATATGCTTCCATAGCTTCACTGGTTGTTGCGACGACATCTAGCATGGTTCCCAAACCAGTGCGTTCCGATAAGTCAGCCAAGATATTAAGAAGCGTTTCTGCTTCACTCTTGTCAAATTTTCCTGTAGCCGCATTTGCTACGATACGGTCTTTGGTGTAGAATATTGAGGGTATGAGTACTGTAGGAATACAACCTGGTAAACCTCCTATTCTGACACCACCGATTTCAAGAGTTCTCTGTTCTATCTTGTACTGGAACATATGCAATACTCCTAATTTCATGCCATGATTCGCACTTATGAATCTCTCTTAACCTATCCTTTTATTATTGGGCTTGTTCAAATTATGATTTCCAAAATCAGAGTGATCAAGATGAAATTCTTGCTAAGTGATCTTGGTAATTAGAATAATGATTTTGAACTTGAAAAAAACTGGCACTTTAACGCTCTGGCTTTTGGTCTAGATTTATCTGTACTCAAACATATCTTTGAGCGGTGATTTAAAGAAATGAGGAGTATCCCATTTATTCAGACATCCGTTTTCGTTGATAAAAGATATGATTTTGGTGGCAATCAGCTCGCCACATTCTGGAATGCTGATGCAAATAAGACTTTAACAAATGACGAGCTGCAAGGTATCACTAGAGAAATGAACTACTCAGAAACCACATTCGTATATGAATCAAAAAGGAAAGAATGTCTAGCTAAAGTGCGGATATTTACGCCTCATAGTGAAATCCAATTCGCAGGTCATCCCACACTAGGAACTGCATATGCTCTCCGGCGAAAAAAGATTGTTGCTTCCAAAACTGAAAAAATTCGATTAGAACTAGGAATTGGGCCAATTGATGGGGAGTTTCTTGGAAAGGAAATTATAAGAATGAAGCAAAAATCGCCTGAGTTTCTAGAAGAATTGGAAAACCCTAAAACAATTATGAAGGCAATAGGCATACCAGAGAAATCAATTTCAGAGGATTATCCAGTACGGTTTGTTTCTACAGGCAATATCTTCTTGATAATACCCTTGAAATCTCTCGCATCAGTACAAAAAGCATCTCCAAATCCCTCTTTGATAATCAAAGCTCTTGAGGGCGAAATCTCACAAGATGTGTTGATTTTTACCACTGAAACTGTCAATTCTGACGCAAACGCACATGCCCGGATGTTTGCTCCAGCATCTGGGATAATTGAAGATCCTGCAACTGGTAGTGCTAGTGGTCCTCTAGGAGCCTACCTTGAGTATCATGATGTTCTCCCTTCACATAGTATTGGTGATATGATTGTGGTAGAGCAAGGCTATGAGATGAATCGACCTAGTAAGATCAAAGTTCAACTAGTAAGAAAGAAGCAAAAAACCGATGTGTTTGTTT
>PJET01000232.1 GCA_002825515.1 Candidatus Thorarchaeota archaeon MP11T_1
ATGCCTATGTTAAACTAATAGACGGTGTTCGAAATAGTCTCAAAGACCACATCAAAGAATTTAATGTTCCTGTACCAAAAAAATGGTCAGTGAACCTGAACTGTGAATGTGGAGAGGAATACACCGCTGAGATTCTTCTCCCGCAACTACCTGATTGAGATATAACTCTCTCTCAATGAAGAAGTATATCATAGATTAAAAGGCATCAACCGATTACAACTTCATAGTCCAGATAAACTGGACATTTCATTGAGTTTGCAACAAGACAATATTGATGAGCTCCTTCAGCCGCTTTTACCATTCTCTTTCGATCCTTTTCGGTTTCAACTACTATCTTCGCTTTGATTGTGATCTGAGCAAACTCCCACCCAAAGGCGCCTTGCTTTAGAGTACCAGATGCAGATAGATGGAAATCTTTGAACTCCCCATGAAACCGTTTTGCCACTCCTGGTAAAGAAACACCATAACATGAGAGGGCTGAAGCTACAAAGAGGTCTTCGGGTGATACTATGCCTTTGGGACTTTCAGACCAGAAGTCTGGGGGAGTGGCTACTTGAAAATTGGATTTACCCTCAAATTCGACAGTGACTATCCTATCTTTGACCCAATTACTAATCATCTCATATCTGTGTTCTTTTTGACTATCAGACATGTGGTATATCCAATTGGACTTATTGAATAGCCTTTTGCTAGAGGAATCGGTATTTTTTGCTATAAGAATCAGGAGGGAGATGCTTATTAGGAACCTCGTCCTATGCAAAAACGGTGGACAGGCGGCTAATGGGGCAACATTTTCTGTAACATGCCCTCATAACTCCCCCCCTCCTACCATTTGCCCCATCAGCGCTTGCCACCAACTTGTAAAATCACATAAAGGGAAAATGAGGACGTAAAAATCATCTTTAGTTGGTAATATTATATGTCAACCTTTTAACATCAGGAATGAAGAATCATCAATATTTCTCGAATTTCATGTTATTTCTTTATTTTTTGAATTATTACATGCTAAGAATCCTAAATACACATACTGTGAATATAACAATGATTGGAAGGCCAGATTTAGGGTATTCCATGCATGCCGTGCCTTATTGAGCATGCCGAAGATTCGAAAGGTGATACAAAGAATGACATCATCTGCATCAAGATTCAGACCAACTGTAAGAGAAGTTTCTGGAAGACATTCAGATCTGTTGAAATGGAGTGTAATCTTCATCACGATAATCTTCCTATTGATCCCATCTTCAGACATGGGTATGGTGCAACCCATGGATACAGGAGATGTCATTCCATTAGATACTAGCTTTTCTACATCATCCAACTTCATTAGAGTCAAGCTTCCTTACCAAGTGTATTCAATTGCTCCGGGTACTATTCCAATAGGGTCGGGATTTGCTTACGTCTATGGAGAAACACTACGTTTCAAGGATCCTGTTGACCAAGTAAATGACTCACTATATGTTGGCAAAGGGGATGTTTTTCATGAAACGCTTACAGGTGAGGACATAGATAATGATGGTTATACAGAATTCCTATTCATCATGTTTAATTCAACAACCGCAAATGAGAAACTGATTATTGCTGATTTCGATGCAAGTCTGGTTACAAGTTATGACTGTCCTGTTTCTGGACCATTTGAGATAATTTTTGGAAACTTCACTGCTGATACTCAAACTGATGTTGCTATCTATAGCATGGATATGATTCTGATGATGGATCTGAGTGATGGTAGTCCTATTGGATTCTATAATCCAATATCAGACATAAAACGTGCTACTGCAGGGAATTTCTCGGTTACATCACAGGATGAGATTGCAATTCTCAGCACTAATTGGGGTACAGGAAGAGTCAATATTGAAACAATAAATAGTGATGGTTCACCAGTACTATGGACTCAGTATCCAACCAGCTCTATAGCTTGTGACATGGTTCTTCACTCAAAACGTAGAGAGGCAGACGACCTGGCCATCACAATTATCAACCAAGATATGGGAGCTAGCGAAATTGTTGGGATTTACGGAAACAATCTAACAACCAGCTTCTCTAGAAAGATTTCTGAATATAACGGAGAACTCTATATTCAAACAGGAACTTTCAATGACGACTCCACGGAGGACCTTGTAGTTGTTCCAGGAATGTGGTCTACAGCATGGTTCTTTGATGGCAACACTGGTACAATCATTAGACATACACAAGAGGAGGTTTCGTGCTACTGGTACCGAGGATTTGCAGCAGCAGCTTTAGATTCAGATGCGTACACAGATTTGGCGCTTGAAGGACCTCGCGGCCAGTTGACCCTTATCCGAGGAAGTAATGGGATTACTGGGTATGAAGAAAACCGGCTACCAGGACCATTCTATCAGGTCACTTCGTTCGATATCAATGAAGACGGAAGAGATGATATCATTACAGTGATGGGTAGTGTTTCTATCCTATTGAGCGACATTGAGACCCCTAATGTCATTCTGAACCCATTATATCCAACCCACCCAACTATCTATGACACTTTTATGAAGGTGGAACTCACAGCGACTGACAATATTCATGTTGCACGTGCTACGATCTTTATCAAACCTGCCACTGGAGGAGTTATTGCACCATTTATAGCCAATGAGATGATAAGAGCTCCAAATGACAAATTCATCTACATCACAACAGACCTTCAGGCCGGTGATTATCTTTACTATGTAACGGTGGTTGATGCTTATCTGAACACATTTTCGTATGGTAATGAAACAAACCCAGAGGTCCTTTCAGTTGATGACCATTTTGCAGAGGGTTTCTTTATCAACGCAACTATTGATCATGCAATGCGCCATGTGTTGGCTGTGGGCAACAACAGTGCTGGTGATGAGCTGGTTCACATCATCACAATTGGTACTACTCCTAGAATTGCATACCTGAGGACTATGGCACCTAATGGAACATCGGTTTCAAACATAACACTTGGGACAGTAAGCAACTACGATAGTTTCGAAATCTACACTGGTATGCACGATGGAGACACAATCTTGGATCCAATTGTCACTAGGTATAACTATACGCACACATCCTTCTATCTCCTTCACGGAAATGATTTGACATCTTGGAAGAATGTGACCTACAAAGAAGTACCAATGCTTGAAGAGAGTCCAATTAGTGTGTTTGATGATGATCAAGATGGATTTGACGAAATTCACTATATTGAAGGCAATTTTTCTGCTCCGAAGCTTAGAAGAATAGAACATGACCTTTCAGCTGATATCAGTAGTACACTTCAGACTACCAATGAAGTAGTGGGAATGACATACGCAACGATTGTAGGTACAAGGCCTCAAATAGCTGTTTTAAGAGATAGTGGTATTGTAGATATCTATCAGGCGTACAACCTCACACGACTTAAAACTTTGAATTACACTTCACCTGGTTCATCAATAGGAGATATGCCTCTTGGAATTATTCCCTATATTAACTCCACACATACAAGTGAACAATTCCTCGCTGCGTATAGTGGTTGGTCCGGCGATACTCCAACTGTTTACTTGTGTCTGATTGATTATCAAACATTGGAGGTTGGTAATGCACCATACACAGAGTTGCTCGGAGACCACATCAAGGGAGTATTTCCTTATGATATTGATATAGATGGGATTGATGAGCTATTCGTATTTGAGGAATCAGGAAACATTTCTCTGTGCGAATTAGGGGAAACAACACCCAGACAATGGTCTGTGTTTGTGAGTGAGGCATTCCCAACCAGTGCAATTACGTTAGATTTTGATGGAGACTACGAAGAGGAGTTTCTAATTGCTACATCTGATGATAGATTAACAGCAGTTAGTTTTGAAGGCGATGTGGAATATCAGGCTAAAGTTGGCATGATATTTAACATGGCACGAGTGAGTAGTGTGGATGTTGGTTCGGGCGAGGACATAGCAGCATTTCCTGTACTTCGTGCTCGTTACACTCTGGCAACAATCCGCAACATTGATCTCTTATACATTCTAAATACTACTTTTGCACTAGAGTCAAGTACAACACTTCAGGGTAGCAATTTCTGGGCTAATGTCACAGTTCTTAATTCCTATAATGAGCCGGTTTCTGATTCGGTAGTTTCATTGATTGTTGAGTACGAATTTGGTAGTGGAACAGCACAACAAACATTTGGACTAGTTTATGATGAAATCTTTGGACTCTATACGACAACAATCGCTCCAAATTGGCCGATTGGTATGGTAAATATGACTCTAAGTGTAAATCATGATTATTATGACCCATTCGTGCAGTTCACCGAAAATGCAATGCGGATAGAGTCGCCATTGACGATTTCTATAATACGCGAACCTGTGTTGCTTCAAGGCAATAATCTTGAGGCCAACATTACTGTCGCGGATAGTTTTGGTGGTAAAGTCACAAATGCGGATGTAAGATTAACATTTGACGGTACGGATTATATAGCAACTCAAGTTGGACAATTCTATTACATAATTGTACCAAGCATAACGAAAGCTCCTGGAAGTTATGGCCTCCTTGTTACTGCGAATCATAGCTATGCAACAGGTGTCAAGACTCTTGCAAGCTCTGTTTCTATCTTCGCAAATACTCTGAATATTGCTAGAAGCTCCCCGAATCAAGTGGTTCAAGATCAGTATTTCGAAATATGGCTTAACATTTCTGATACATATGGTAATTCAATCAACGGTGCCGATGTGAGTATTAGATTTGATGGAAATGAATTTGGACTTAGCGAGATTCAACTAGGAAAGTATCTGCTAAATACCACAGCTTCTTTGCCGGTTGGTAATTACACAGCCAAAATCACTGTGGAACATCCTTATGTTGAAGGTAGGAGTTTTGGCGAGTTCTATATGGTTGTCACGGGAGACCTCTATCCTGTAGTCAACTATGCACCTTCAGTAAATGGTGGTGCAAACTTCACCGTTTCCATATTCATCTATGATTCACTAGGTGCATACCCTGATGGTGCCTGGGCAATAGTTGAACTTGACGGGAGCAACTTCACAGCAATTCATATTTCAGGTGCCGAATTTAGTGTTGAATTGAATGCATCATTAGCTATTGGACATCAGAGCTTCATAGTATATGTTGGATCTGATTTCGGTAACTCAAGATCAGATTATTACGACCTCTATGTATATTCAATGGCAAGCATGGTTCTCGACTCATCTCTTGGATGGGTTCTGAATCAAGGAGACTCTACATTTCTCACACTCACACTTGCGGATTGGGATGGTAATCCAGTTTCTGGTGCAACAGTCACAATGCTTAGTCCAAGTAGTCTTGCCTTTATTGACAACTGGGATGGAACCTATTCAGTGACATTGGACACGGATGGATTTTCTCCAAGCAACTATTCATTGGTTGTATATGCAGATCACCCATATTTGATTGAGGCTGATTTGCATACTATCTTGACTGTTAACGGTCAAGCAGCTGTTGATGCGGAAATACCAGAACTTGTGTGGAACCATCAGGCTGTGACTATGTATTTTGCAGTCATTGACATATATGGAAATCCATTATCAGGCTTCGATTATACACTTATTTTTGCGGGAACCTACTCCAAGTCAGGAACATCTGATTGGTATGAGCTAAGTTGGGAATTCTTGCCAGATCTCTATCCAGCTTCTTATCCTCTTGATATTGTAATTGATGGTGACTTTATTGCTCATTATGAATATACAATTTGGGTTGATGTTAGGGGAACTCCGAATTCAAGCATTCTATCGCCAATCAATAGCTCAGTAGTTGCACAGGGCGACCAAATAAACTTCACAGTATTTGTGGAAGACTTGGCGGGTTATGATATATCGGGTTGCCAAGTAAGTGTTACAATCCATGGGAGCAGCTATATCTTAACTGAAGGCGTTCCTGGAATTTATTCAAGAAATATACCAACAGCAGGATTCCCACTAGGCCAGTATAATCCATTAATCAGAGTGACTCATACCTATCTCAGCTCACAAGAGATACAAATGGTTGTATCTCTTGAAGGGTATGCTGATGTCAAGATATCATATTCTCCATTCCCAGTACAAAACAAAAACGATGTTACATTTAATTTCACAGTGACAGACCAGTATGGAAATCCATTATCAGGTTTCAATTACACCTTAGACTTTGCAGGAGTATATAATCAGACTGGAATTGCAGCTTCTTATCGGTTTTCTTGGACAGTTGATCCAAGCTTCACTCCAGGTAAGTACTTCCTAAACATGTCAGTGAATGGCACT
>PJET01000097.1 GCA_002825515.1 Candidatus Thorarchaeota archaeon MP11T_1
GACGAGGGCGGAAATCTTCCTGTCGGAGATGACTTCAGGACAATCAGTATGTTGGTCAATCCAAGACTGACCATACAGGGCGTTGAGTTATTTGTCACAGGAACTTCCTATGCCCAATTTGAAGTGGGTGATATTGTCTCTGTTCAGGGCAATGGAGCAATCAACGGAACCGTTGTCAAGTGGGATGCCACAACAGGTCAGCTATGGCTGTCTGGTGTTTCTGGTGCATTTACCGGAGGTGGTGTTCAGGCAATTGAAGTTGTTGGAAGCGATAAAGTTGGAACGGTGTCATCCGTCAAGACACCATCGTATTTACCTGCCATGTCTGAATCCGTCGCTGCGGCGAGTATGCAATATGGTACTGGGGAAATCGTCTATATAGAGAATAGAGTTCCCATCATAAGAAATTCCACCCAGACAGAAGAAGTCAGGCTAGTAATAGAGTTCTAATCGAGGAAGTATAATGCCACAAAATTTTAATGTCTCTCCTTATTTTGATGATTTTGATGAACTGAAAAAATTCGTCAGGATTTTATTTCGTCCAGGTTTTGCTGTTCAGGCAAGAGAGCTTACCCAATCCCAAACTATCCTGCAAAACCAGATAGAGAGACTTGGTGAATACTTCTTCGATGAAGGTTCTGAAGTGGTTAATGGTCAGACACAACTTGACCCAGAATATGCCTATGTAAAACTTGCCTCGATTGGTGGAACCACAGTGGCTACCATGAGAGCATGGATTCAGGGCAAGACAGTTATAGCAACAGGTCAGACAACAGGTCTTGTTGCCCAGATTGTCAATATTGTCGATATCGAAAACGCCGACCCTGTGACATACTATGTCAAATACAAGGATTCCGGTGCATCGGGAAGTGTCAAGTCTTTTAACAATGGCGAACTTTTGACAGTTCAGGTATTTGATACCGATTCCTATATTGCCGATGCATTACCAACCCCAGAATATACAATCACTTCGACTGTTGCAGCAAGTGCCGCAACAGGTTTCGGCTATGCTGCTTCTATCAAAAATGGAACACGTTTCGTTAATGGTCTATTCATTGAAGTCGATGAACAGACTCATATCGTCAGCAAATATACCAACAACCCAACTGTAAAAATTGGATTGAGGATTGTTGAAGACCTAGTGACACCAGAGCAAGACCCAAGTCTTCTTGACAATGCACAGGGTTCGGTGAACTATTCTGCGCCGGGGGCACATCGTTATAAAGTTCGTCTTGTCCTTGATACTGATGGTGATATTGACCCAGAAAACTTTATCGAAATTGTTAGTCTGGATGAAGGAAAACTCCTGAAAGACTATCGCCAGACACAGGCATCCAATGCCGGTGTCGAAAGGCAACTTGCCAAACGCACCTATGATGCCAACGGAAACTTCACTGTAGAAGCATTCAAGGTTCAGGTGCGCGAACACCTGAACGATGGAACCAACGGCGGCATATACCTGATTACTGAAGGTGGGGATGATACCAAACTGGGTCTTGATGTGGATTCCGGTCGTGCCTATGTCAACGGCTTTGAGGTATCCACTACCGGCGCAGAGGTTATTGTTCTTGACAAGGCTCTGGATTCAAACACATACAACAATGCCTTGATTGGTGCGGGCTATGGTGCGTATGTTATTGTTGACAATTTGGTCAACCTTCCAAATATAACAAGCTACCCGACAGTTCAGTTGCGTGACGGTCTTGCTATTCAAATTGGTACTGCAAGAATCAGGAACATTGAGCTTCATTCCAAAGGAGCAAACATTGATAGCACAACAAAATGGAGAATCTATCTATTTGATATTAAATTGAATTCCGGAAAAGTGTTTGATAATGTTGCAACACTATATTCAGGTGGTGGTATTCAGGCGAATGTAACAGGAACAGCAAACAAACTAATCAATAGAACCGATTCAATGCCTATTGAACCTCTCCCATTTTCGGTTATTACTTCGGCTTCCGATGTCAGCTATGATGTGAGAAGGCAGATAACACTGACATTTGCAACCAGTGCATATACGTTTGCGCCAGCATCCGGAGAGCAGTTACGAGAAAAAACGCTCCAAAATTATATCCTTATGAACAAAAACACCAATACCATATACAACATATATGATACTGCTGGTGTTTTTGAGATTACAGGAAATACTATTGTTATCAATCTTGCGGCGATTGGTGTTACCATTTCATCATCTACGCCAATGGAATTGTTCTACACTGTCAACAAGAATGATGCCACCAGTGAAAGGAAGACAAAACTGAAGTCAACAACAATCGACACATTCAGTTCTCCACCATTCACTACACTGATGTTGACAAAATATGACATCATCAAGATAAACAGCATCATGGATGGTGCCACAGACATCACAGACCGCTATACCCTTGATGATGGTCAGAGAGATGGCTACTATGGAAGTGGCTATATCACATTGAAGCCAGATGCTACCGCACCAGCAAGCGTAACTGTGAGCTATGACCACTATAACCACACATCCGGCGATTACTTCACTGTCGAATCTTATCCACTATTGGACAGGAAAGACATCAAATACTATGAAAGTTCTTTCGGTGACCTGATAAACCTTTACGATTCTATGGATTTCAGAACAGTTCTTGATGGTACACAATCCGGAAATGATATCTTCATACCACAAACATCTATCAGGGCTGACGTTACCTATTTGATGCCAAGGATTGACAAGGTTTCTGTTGATGAAACAGGGAACTTCATTGTAACCAAGGGAACACCTGCTCTGAATCCTGTTCCTCCAAAATCACCTAACAGTGGTATGGAAATTATTGAGGTATACATTCCCGCTGGCTCATTTGCTGATACTGTGGATAACGTACAACTTGAATACATCGAGAACAAGCGTTACACCATGCGAGATATCGGAAAACTGGAAAGCCGAATCGAGAACCTTGAATACTACACCAAACTGAACAGTACAGAACAGGCTCTTAACCAGAAGAACTATCTGGATTCCAATGGAGATGCAAAATTCAAGAATGGTTTCTTTGTTGATACATTCTCAGGTCATGGAAACGGCGACGTTGAAAATCCTGACTACGAATGCTCTATCGACCAAGCCAAGGGTGAACTGAGACCTGAAGTTTCTGCTGAGGGAGTTGAGCTTGAGCTTGACCCATCCAGTTCGGGATACCAGATTACCGGTGATTTGTTGACACTGCCATATAGTACCAAGACATTCATCGACCAACCACTGGCTTCTGGCTATGAATACCTGAACCCGTTTGAAATGAAGACTTGGACAGGTATAGTTGAATTGACCCCAAGTTCTGATACATGGATAAGCACAAAAACAAAACCTGCATTGGTTGTGAATCGCGAGAATGAGCTTGATGTTATCAAAAAGGCACCAAGCGGCAAAAAGGCATTCAGGTCAATGTTCAACCACTGGCAGAACGTATGGGCAGGACAGCCTCGCTCTGTATTTGGTGTATTCAGGGATGTCAATACATCATCAAACGGATTGACCACATTCAACAGAACCAAAATTGTTCCAAGGGTTACTAGGGAAGAGGTGAATGACCGTCTTGTTGATGTCTCATTCGTTCCTTACCTGAAACCAAGGGATATACAGTTTGAATCCAAGATGATGAAACCCAATACCGTTGTGTATCCATTCTTTGATGGTGTTGATGTATCAGACTATGTAACGCCTGAAGGCGGAATCCTTGGTGGTCAATTGAAGACTGATGCACAGGGTAGAATTGCCGGAACATTCTCGATACCTGATGTGAATATCATCAAGTTCAGAACAGGTGTTAGGGAATTCAAGTTGATTGATAGCCCGACAAATAATATTGCACAGGCAACAACCGTTTCAACAACAACATACAATGCCAAAGGCTCTACTGAAGTAAAACAGTCTACTGTCACTTCAACAAGACCAGTAAGACCAATTATCAATTTTATTGAGGCTTGGAGAAAGCTGCTTAATATCAGTACACCATCAACATCTTCTGGAAACCAGAATCTTGTAAGCATGGGTGAAGCCCAGACATTTGTTGTCAATGAACCGAAGGGTGTATTTGTTACCAGTATGAACATATACTTCAGGACAAAAGACAAGACCCTTCCAGTCATGGTTCAAATGGTTGAAGTTATCAATGGAGTTCCTACAAAGAATGTGATTCCATTCAGTACAGTGGTATTGAACCCAGTCGATGTTTTAACATCACTGAATGCATCCGTTCCAACCATGATAACATTCCCCTCACCCGTTTATCTGAGGGAAGGAACAGAATATGCATTCATGTTCTCGACAACGAGCAAATACTATTCTGTCTTTACTGCACAGATGGGAAGAAGAGATAGTTTGACCAAAAAGATTATCTCAAAACAGCCCAATGCCGGAACACTGTTCAGAACCAGTAACACCACAACATGGAGTGCCGACAAACTGAGGGACATCAAGTTCAATATGGATAAGGCAGTATTCAATACCGGAACCACTGCCAATCTTGTGTTCAAAAACAAGGATTTGGCTATGGAGGGTCTTGAAGAGAATCCATTCTTCATCACCAACGTGGCTGATACCATGAAGGTCTACCATGAAGAGCATGGAATGAACGTCGGAAGTTATGTTGAATTCTCTGGTGGTGGATTACAGAACAACATGCAGACAGATGGTGTTTGGCAGATTACTTCCGTTGTCGATAACGATGTCTATGTATGTACGCGCTCAGGTGCGGGTATAGGCGCAAGCACAGGAAGGTATGGTGGAACCAGTGTCATGGCATCAAAAGATGTTCCTATGGATTTGGCTCAGGCTATCATTCAGGAAATGGCAGTATCAGGAACAACCACAAAATGGTCTATCAGAACAACCAACAGCAAGTCAATCAATGGCGCAGCAACACAGGTTGCTTATACTATCGATTCTGCGTTTGTTGACTTTGACCTGAACGACAACTTCGTATTCTCGTCTCCGAAGAAAATTGCATCGACTGTTAATGAAGTCAACCAACCAAATATGAATGGCGAGAAGTCTGTCGTTATAATGGGTGAGTTAAAATCGAGCAACTCGAACGTGTCGCCTGCAATAGATATGGAACGTGTTACCATCGTTGCTGTTGGAAACAGAACATCCTATCCAAGCGATATACTGGCTGAACTTCAACCATTCGTCAGTGGCTCCGAAAACTCCGCCGACATTCGCTATATCAGGAAACCGGTCTCTCTTGAGCTTCCCGCAAACAGCGTAGAGGTTCAACTGGAAGCCCACAGGCAGTCTGGTTCAGACATCAAGGTCTATGTCAAGACATTGGGTGCTGATGTTGATGCCCCATTTGAAAACCAACCTTGGGTTGAAGTTCCTGTCATTACCTATGGCAAGACCAATGCATCGCGTGAAGAATTTAGCGAATATATATTCAGGATAGAAAATGTTCCAGAGTTCAATTTGTTCTCGGTCAAGGTAGTAATGCTTTCTGACAATTCCGCACTTCCTCCAAGGGTAAGGGAACTGAAGGCTGTTGCATTGACCGCATAATAGGGGTCATTAATGAAAGCAAAAGTAGAAGGACATGAAAATCTCGAAAGGGATATGACCAATGGGGCACTAATCAGCAAGGATGCTGATGCCTACACCGCACGAATACTCCAAAAGCGCAATAAGGAAAATACCGAGCAGAGAATTCAATGCTTGGAAGTTCAGATTGAACAGATAAATACCAATATCAATCGCATCCTTACCATATTAGAGAGTAGTGCCAAATAATGCTTCCAACATCCTACGACCAAATACTTCCACAAGATACATTTGAAGAGTGGAGACTTAAGCTGAATGATGCAATCAATGGGCTAGAAGATGTTGCCATTGTTGCCAATGAAATTGAAAAAATCAGTTTACTTTTCTCACAAGACACTTCACTGTCATCCGGTCTTGATGTACACGTTCGTGCTGGCGTTATCAGGAATGGAAGCCAGTCCTATGATATTCCGGCAACATTGGTTTCTGTCGCAAATACAAACGGAATACATATCATCTATATTGATGTTCTTGGGGCACAAATACTCACTGCACCCTTGGCAGGAACACCAAATATCAATATCATTCCCCTTTTCAGGGTGACTGTTCTATCCGGCGCAATCACCAACATAAAAGACATTAGAACATGGGCAAATGTCTTTGTTGATACTTCATTGGTATTGTCTGCAAAACAGGAAGAGCAAATTGTTGCTACTGCTGGTCAG
>PJET01000098.1 GCA_002825515.1 Candidatus Thorarchaeota archaeon MP11T_1
TGCAAAGAAAATGGAGATGACTGATGAAACCTACTCACTATTCTGTGACGCATTAGACAACCCATCAGTCGAAACTGTGGGTGCAATTCTAAAACACCTCAGAGAGATGATCATTGCAGAAGGCTATGAGTTTCCAAATGATTTCGTTATTGCTTTTCTTGAAACTATCCATGTGGATGGCCGACCTGGACAGATTCGACATAGCTATATGTAATCTTGACAGAATAATATAATGCAATCACAGATCATTCAATCATCAAAGTTTAAGCCTGAAGAGATATTCCTCATCCTCTATAGAGAGCTTGCTCTCGACTACCTTTCCTGTCCTATGGATGAATCGAATCATCGGCTGGTTCTGTGGATGTACAAAGGCAATGAATGCCTCTACACCTTTACTCTTTGCAATCCTCATAAGATGATTGAGTAGAAAAGTTCCAATCCCCATACCTTGGTACTCGTCCTGAACTAGGAGTGCAAACTCGGCTTCGTTTGTACTCCTGTTCAGTAAATACCTTCCAGCACCAATTATTCTCTCGGTTTCTCCTTCCACACCTGATTTCACTACTGCAACAACACTGATGTCACTTGATTGATCAACATTATAGAAGTCTTGGAGAGTTTGTCTGCGTAGTGACTTCAGAGGAGTTAGAAATCTAAAGTAGATGCTCTCTTCACTGAGATCGTAGAACAGTTCTTTTATTCTATCAGTATCATCAGGTCTGATCAATCTGAACTGGACCTCGATGGGTCCCTCCTTGGTCTTGAAAGTTTCCTGCACTTCATACTCTGAGGCGAAATATGTTCCCTGTACAAGGAATGGAACTTGGTCTTCGAAAACATAATGCATTTTTTTGGCGGCCTCTAGCAGTTCATTTCGGAATTTCGGATGCGCTACCGCAATCAGAGATAGCACACGCTCTCTAATGGTCTTTCCATGTAATGTGGCGAGACCATACTCAGTGATGACGACATCTACATCTCCACGGGTTGTCACAACGCCAGCTCCCTCACTGAGACGTGGAACAATCCTTGAAACCGTATCATCCATTGCTGTCGAAAGCATACAGATTACAGCTTTGCCTCCGCGCGACCTCTTTGCACCACGTATAAAGTCAACCTGCCCTCCAATACCACTGTAAAATCTATGTCCGATTGAATCCGCACATACTTGTCCTGTAAGATCTACCTCAAGAGCTGAGTTGATAGCAATCATCTTGTCGTTCTGACCAATAACATAGGGATCGTTAACATATGCAGTATCATAGAAATGGAACATTGGATTGTCATCGATGTAATTGTATAGCTTCTCTGAACCCATTGCAAAGCTAGCAATCACTTTTCCTCGATGAAGTGTCTTCTTTTTGTTAGTCACTACACCCCTCTCAATTAACGGAATAAGACTATCACTGAACATCTCAGTGTGTATTCCAATGTCTTGAACACCTGAATCTAACAGATTGTTGCAGACTGATTGTGGTAAGGCTCCTATCCCCAACTCTAGTGTTGAGTCATTTCCGACTAATCTTGCGACATAGCTCCCAATTCGGTCAATTGTTTCTGTAACTTCAGCAGCTTGGAATTCTCTCAATGGTTCATTATAAGGGACTAGATAGTCAATCTCGCGTATATCTACAAACGAATCACCATGAGTGATTGGCATTTTCTCATTGACCTGTGCAATGACAGTATCTGCACTCTCAGCTGCTGACTTGGTGATATCCACAGATATTCCGAGCGAACTGTACCCATTTCGATCAGGAGGACTAATCTGTATCATTGCAACATCAAGAGGCATTCTCTTGTGTCTAAACAAATGAGGTATATCAGAGAGCATTATCGGAGTATAATCTGCACGCCCTTCTGAAACCGCTTCCCGAATGTTCGCACTTACAAAGAAACTATTGTGTCTGAACTGATTCTGAAACTTGGGATCTGCAGATGGTGTGTCTCCAAGTGTGAGGAGATGGACAATTTCATTGTCAGCCATCTGCCCAGCATTGGTTGCAAGCTCCTGAACCAAATGATATGGAACGCCACAACCTGTTCCTAAGAAGATTCTTGCTCCACGTTTTATTTTATTGATGGCTTGGGAGGCATTTACAACCTTATTCTTGTACTTCTCAGTCCAATCAGTCTTGCTCATCGCAGATTACCCCTTATCATTAAACTCTCCCGCTAGACAGTAGTATTTAGGCATTTGCAAGTTACCAAATTATGTTTACTACAGAAGGCTTTTAGTAGGGTTGTATACGCCAGCGGCTCAATACCTGACAATATGACAGGTGAATTTCATAATGTCTGATGAAAAAATTGGTAATAGGAACCTTGTCATTCTTGGTGCGCTTATTGTGCAGTTGTGCCTGGGTTCGATATACGCTTGGTCATTCTTTCAGACTGCTCTGAATGGAGGCAGTCCCCCAGTCGGTGTGTATCTCTGGCCCTCTCTATACTCACAACTGCCATTTGCAGCAGGTCTGGCATCGTTCGCCTTATTCATGATATTTGCAGGACGATGGCAAGATCGAGTTGGTCCTAGAAAGGTCGCTACAGTCGGTGGTATCCTCTTAGGTGCGGGCTATATTCTTGCATTCTTTGTCGATTCTGTTGCTGGGTCTAACCCACTTCTAGGCACTGTCTACCTTGTCATCACCTATGGGATAATTGGTGGTGCTGGTATCGGTTTTGCCTATGTCTGTCCAATTGCAGCCCTTGTGAAGTGGTTCCCTGACAAGAAAGGTACAATCACTGGTATTGCAGTAGCGGGTTTTGGAGCAGGTGCTCTTGTGTTTGGATATGTTGAACAATATCTGCTTGTTCTCTTTGATGTACCAACTACAGCTAACATTGGTATGCCCATGTTAATTCTTGGTGTCATCTACTTAGTCCTTGTAGTGCTTGGTTCACAATTGCTTACAAATCCTCCAGAGGGTTGGCTACCAGAGGGTTATACACCCCCACCAACAATTGCTGATGGTGCTGGTACCGGTATGATGCCAAGTCAAATGATTCGGACTTCCACATTCTGGCTACTCTGGCTCATGTTTGTATTTGCTGCTACTGCTGGATTGATGACACTAGGCAATGTCAAAACTGCATCTCTAGCAATCGATGCCGCAACAGATGCTGTTGTAATAGTCGGTGTCATGAGCCTACTTAATGCTGCAGGACGTATTGTTTGGGGTGCAACTTCTGACAAATTGGGTCGCGAGAACACAATGATTCTGATGTTCTTGTTACTGGCCGTTGGGATGTTCACTTTCGCATGGATGTCCACAATTAGTATCAGCTGGATAGCAGTAATGGGTATCGCATCATTGATTGGCTTCTGCTTCGGTGGCAATTTTGCACTTTTCCCATCTGCCACAGCAGACTTCTTTGGAAGCAAGAACGTTGGTAAAAACTATGGCGTGATGTTTACGGCTTACGGAATTGCTGGAATCACTGGTGCATTCGTGGCAGGTCCAATTGTTGACGCAACGGGCTCTTACTTCATGGCCTTCATTGTGACTGGAGTTTTAGCAATCATTGCAGTCCTGTTCACACTTGTATTGAAATCCAAACGTAGTGCATAAACTTTTGAAAATCGAGGTCGAGGACCATTCCTTGGCCTCTTTCCAATCTTTTTTCTCAGAAATTCTTACAATTACAAACATCTTCGACAAGCTGTTATCTTTTCACAAAAATACGTAATATTTGACAAGCTTCATATAGACAATATTTTGCTCGTCGCCCATCGAATCGATGTTGTTAGGTGACATACTTGTCAGAAGAAAAGAAGATTACAGTTTATAGCCAGGAAGAAAGGCGTTTCGACCCCCCAAAGAGATTCGTCGACAAGGCTTATGTAAAGAGCCAAGATGAGCGAATGAAGATTTGGAAGGAGTCGGTCGAAAATCCCGACGAATTCTGGCTCAAAGCAGCCAAGGAACTTTGTTACTGGAAGAAAGAGCCAACTAGGGGATTTGAGTGGGAGGATATCAAGAATATTCGATTTTCCTGGTTCAAGGACGGTGTGACCAATATGGCTTACAACTGTCTTGACAAGCATGTCGAGGCAGGTAAAGGTGACCAGATTGCATTGATTTGGCAGGGCGAACCTCTTGAAGAGTCAAAGACGTACACCTACAGTGAACTCCTTAGCGAGGTCAACAAGGCCGCAAATATGCTGAAGAATCTCGGTGTAAAGAAGGGCGACAGGATTACAATGTACTTACCCATGATTCCTGAGCTCGCAATCATCATGCTTGCATGTGTCAGGATTGGTGCAGTACATAGCATTGTTTTCGGTGGTTTCAGTGCCGACTCGGTCAAGGACAGAATCCTTGATTGCAAGGGCAAACTACTTGTCACAGCAGACGGTTACTACCGTGCTGGCAAGACAATCCCACAGAAGAAAGGTGCAGACACAGCAGTCGAAGAACTTGATATGGTCGAGAAGGTTCTTGTTGTCAAGAGAGTCGGAATCGATGTTCCATGGACCGAGGGCAGAGATGTCTGGTATCATGAGGAGTATGAGAAAGTCGACGATAAGTGCGACCCAGAGTGGGTAGATGCAGAGGATCCATTATTCATTCTATACACATCTGGTTCCACTGGCAAACCAAAGGGTGTTCTTCATACAACTGGTGGATACATGACCTATACAACCCACACATTCAAGCATATCTTCGACTGGCATGAGGGTGATGTCTACTGGTGTACAGCAGACATAGGTTGGATTACTGGACATTCCTATATTGTGTACGGACCACTCTCCGCAGGCGCTACCACAATGATGTTTGAGTCAGTACCGACCTATCCGGACAACGATCGCTTTTGGCATGAAGTCGAGAAGTGGAAAGTCAATCAGTTTTACACTGCTCCAACTGCTATCAGAGCTTTGATGCGATTCGGTGACGAACCCGTACTGAAGCATGATCTCTCATCTCTGAACCTACTGGGTACAGTCGGCGAGCCAATAAACCCTGAAGCATGGATTTGGTACCACGAGATTATTGGAAAGAAGAACTGTCCTATTGTAGACACCTACTGGCAGACTGAAACCGGTGGTGTGATTCTTACCCCTCTACCTGGTGCAACTCCAACCATTCCTGGTTCATGCACCTATCCATACTTTGGTGTAGATCCAGTTATCGTTGCAGAAGATGGCATGCCAAACAAGGCAAACGAGGGTGGATATCTCTGTATGAAGAAACCCTGGCCCGGTCTCATGAGGACAGTCTATGGTGACCACAAGAGGTTCGTTGATACCTACTGGGTCCAGTTCAAGAACCCTGACAACGGTGAGCCAATGTATTATACTGGTGACGGTTCCCGTTTCAACGATGATGGTTACTACTTCGTGATGGGGCGTCTGGATGATGTTCTCAAAGTATCAGGACACAGGCTTGGTACAGCTGAGATCGAGTCCTCACTTGTCAAGCATCCTGCAGTCGCAGAGTGCGCTGTTGTAGGATTCCCACATGAGATAAAGGGTGAGTCAATCTATGTCTTCGTCACCCTGAAGATGGGTGTGGAGAAGACCGATGAGCTCAAGGCTGAACTCAGAAGTCACGTGCGTGCAGATGTAGGTCCAATCGCCACCCCTGAGAAGATCCAATGGGCTGACGCACTACCAAAGACCCGTTCAGGCAAGATTATGCGCCGAATTCTGAAGCGTATTGCTGCTGGTAAGATCGATGATCTCGGTGACGTCACAACCCTAGCTGACCCAACAGTAGTTGAAACTTTAGTCAGAGAGCGTATCAAATAGATGAAGAAAGAGAGTGCCTACATAGGCGCTCTCTCATCCTATTTTTTCTTACTCATGATTCTACTTCTGCTTTGGAGCTATCCATGTATCACGATAAATCCAAATTTCTGATATTGCTCCTTTCTTTCCAACATTAGGTGGTAGCCTGCCTCTGAGAGTATGTCTGAATTTAGTGAGATTTATCGGACAGCTCGTTACATCTCCAAATGACAGACTGACTCCACCCTTGTATTTTCCTTGTTTGAGCTGATAGAACTCCTTCACATACTTTGGCACATAGAACCCAAGGCGTGTCTTATCATACTCGGAAACTCTTGAAATGAAACGAATCGGCATATCTTCGACCTTCTCCTAAGAATCGATATACAATTACAACAATTTGATATCTGGTTTACGGTATGATTTAAGGCTCCTCAAATCGACATTCTTGT
>PJET01000099.1 GCA_002825515.1 Candidatus Thorarchaeota archaeon MP11T_1
AGACTTTCCTTTCGTTTTCAGGGATGTATCCTCAATAATTCTGTTTCCAACGAAACTGAGCACCGTTATTCTTGAATTTGAATGACTGGCTATTATCTGTCCATTCCCATTTTCCCAGAATTTTCCAATCGTCAGAGATGTTACATGTTTTGGAGCCTTAACTGAATCGAATCTCTCCATCGATCCTTTCACTATTCCAAAGAGTGTCAATTTTCGGCCATCTGAAACAGTCATGACCTCACTATAACCATCTTGAGTCATATCTCCAGAGGCAACAAGACCAATCTCTCCACCAACATTGATCTTAGCTCGCTCATGCAATCTATCATCAGCATATTGGTAAACAAATAGATGACCCGAATCATCACCAAAGACAAAGCGACTATACGGAATACCTTTACTCATCAATGGCTGCATTGAGAAAATTGGTCGTTCTAGTACCTTGTGGGCAAGCTTATCCAGGGCGACATCATACCATCCATAACATCTTAGACTTCCATCAGTAGATGCAACTAGAACCTCTGCCCTATCGTCAGAGAGGACATTTAGAACTCCTACTGCTGTTGGTAGACTGCCTAATGGTGTTGTGGCTGACACGCTTAGTTCATCATCCATATAGGAGATGACTCTCAGGATATTGTCGAGACCCCCAACCGCAAAATCTGGGACCCCATTACCAATTACATCTCCTATTCCCAATGCTGCTATGGGGGGTAAGTCACTCACTTGACTTATTTCACTCATTTCTGTACTCCCATCGCCTGGAAAATCAAAGATTCTAATGTCACCATTCATAGTGGATATGACAAGGTTAGATCTTCCATCAAGTGTAATGTCCATTAGATTGACAGACGTGATAACCTCTTTGAAAGGTACCTTTGCAAGAACTTCAAGCTTGGTCATCTGGAAGATCCTCTGGGTACGAGCGCTACTGAAGGAGGGGGTGAACCTCCTGTAATTAAAACTTGTTCCATCAGAATCCTGATCAAAGTGCTTGAGAGAACACTGATGAGCTTAAGATGTCGTTTGTAGAATGTTATAGTGTTATGAAAAAGAAGGAAAACGGCGTATCTTTGAATGAAGATGAGTGGACTGTCAGTCCTTCAATTGTGGCTGAAGAACTGCACTCGTTCATCAAAGAGTTTGGATCATTCACGCCTGAATTGTTTGTGCAAATCAAATTCCACCTGCTACGAGGTTCTGGATTAACAAAATTCACACGCGATGAATTATGTGCACTCTCAATCCAACATGATTTCTGTCCAAGGTGTGATTTGCTCTATGAGGCAAAGAAATGTTTCCTCTGGTATCGTTTATTCAAAATAATCAAATGGGATTTAGTGGAACGAGCTCCCCCTTGTATAAGATTGGCTTTTGCGAAGAAGAGTATCAAGACTGTAGCAATCCATCTATCTAAGGCCAACCTCATTGATGCACCATTCTACAAAGCACGCGGTTCGACAGCGTGCAATACAATGCGTCGATGGGGGTATTGTCATCCGAATGAATATTGTAGCGCAATGGACACAGATAACACACTTGAATACTCAGCAGCAAGAGAACGTGTCAAGCGGTCTCGAAAATTAAGGTAGATTTCTCCTTCATTGTGATGTCTTAAATACAGGCTCGGTTCCTTTCTCATGGGGCTGCTTATAATGGCAGAGGATCTCGATGTTGAAACAGTCAGACTGATTCGACTCACTGGACTCAGAGAATCTGAGATTGATTCAGCGAAGAAAAACCAGGATGAATCTTGGAAAAAAATCCAGAAGACACTTGAAGAACACAAGCGATTCATATCAATGGGCGCAAAACATACACGGCAGAAAGCTGTCCAAGATCCAGTTCATGGTGCAATTCTTTTTGAGCCTTGGGAACTAGATGTCATCTCCACATGGGAGATGCTCAGACTTCGATATATTCGCCAATTAGGCCCTGCACATCTCGTCTATCCTGGTGCAACTCATACGCGATTCGAGCATTGCCTAGGAACCAACTTTCTGGCTCAGAAATCTATCCGAGTTGTCAATTATTGTGAAGACCTAGATACTGCATGTTTTGTTCCTCTCTCAGATCTTCTCGATGACTATCACCAGAAGCTCTTCAGAGCTGGAGCACTGCTTCATGATGTTGGACATCCCCCTACATCACACACAATTGAGTATGCTCTTCGTTCATGGGTCGGCCTTGACCATCTGGACTTAGGAACGTTCCTTATCTTGAACAGCAGTCTCAGTGATATGCTAGAACAAAGTGGGATTGAACCGAGAGATATTGTCAACATTCTCCGGAGAGAGGCAAAGGACCCTATCAAGGATCTTCTCTCCGAATTTCTTGACCATCCACTGGATATAGACAAAACAGACTATTTGATTAGAGATGCTCACTTCAGTGGTGTTCAACTAGGAATATTTCCTGCAGAACGAGTCTTGCTCACTAATCGTGTTGTCAAAAACAAGAAAGGCAAATACGTTCGTGCCTTTATGTTGAAAGCCATCCATTCACTTGAAGCTCTTATTCTTAGCAGAAATTGGATGTTCTCTGATTTGTACCTTCATCATGCTGTAAAACTCGCTGAAGCAATGATATCCAAAGCAACATACTTCAGAATGCGGGAGAATGATCTTTCAAAGAATGAATGTATGGGCCTATTCACACGAATGACAGATGGTGACCTCTTCAGATGGCTTGCTGAATCTGAGATTGATTTTGTCCGGGAATACGTATCCAGAATACGATATCGTAAGCTATTCAAAGTGGTATTGTCAAAACCACTAGCATCCTTTGAGAACGACGTACAAAAGCTATTTCTTGAAACTCTTCATGACATTCCGAAATTGATCAAAGCTGAGAACGAGCTCTCAGTTAAACCGGGGAGTGTTGTGATTGATGTTGTATCACCACCCTTGGGAGAGAAGACCCTCGGAAAGATACCCCTTCTTGTGGGTGGTGAAAAGGGCTTTGATATTGTGAGTCTTGATGAAACCAAAGAAGGCCGCCCGCTCATGCATGTTCTGAAACAGCAGTCTCGCACGATACCATCTGTCAGAGTATACGCTGATGCAGACATAGCAGATACCGTGCGCAAACACTTCGACAAAGCGTATCCAGTTTCTGACGCTCCTACTCATAGAGAAGACCAGTACGACCTCACTGATTACTAGATACTAATTAGGTGTTTCACTAAATCAACAATGCGTCTGTACTCATGCTCAATATATACAATGCCATAGACAGCTTCAAGGAGGGTACCTTTGTCGTGATCAATTTCTGACTTACTAGGTGTGTCAGGATCGAAATGAATCCGATAGTCGTACAGACCCCAATTGTCGCATAACTTGGCCATATTGTCGTTCGAAACGATTTTGGCTTTTTTCTGAGTGATTTGTCCAGCATCACCAAGGTGAGGTTTCCATAAGTGCTGTAAAACCGCTGATGATATTACTGCATCCCCGACAAGTGCTAGAACTTTGGCCATCTCACTGAGGTTTATCATTTTCGCGAACCCCTCTTCTCCTAGGGGGTCGTCATCACTATGACGATAGTGAGTTTCAAGTTCCAAGAAGATGTTCTTCGTACTAGGTTGAAACATGGCGACAAGAAACAGCTCAATGTGCTGGAATTTCACATTCAGAATATTCTGTAATTTTGGAACAAGCTCATCTTCAATTCTTCGCAGTGAATTTTGTATATACTCAATATCAAGAAGCCATCTATCTAGCTTGTTTAGAAGTCGCGAATTCATTGTTGGTGTTTCTCTCTGAGTCTTCAGAACGGTTGTGGCTAGAGTGTCTATCCTTTTTCTGAGCTGGATTGGTTTCCATGAAAGTGTGAGATCTGATTTATTATCCAAGATTATCACTCCTTTCAGTAGTAACTCACTTCTGCATCATTAATATCGTAACTTGTGACATGAAACGCAGTAATTGAGTATTCAGATGCTAACTTTGCCATTGCAAGTGCAAGCAGTGTTGGTCCAAGAGTGAGGTCGAAGACAATATTGTGATCATATATGTGCTTCAATATTGTATCTTCCAAGAAATCGCATGTTCCTTGAAGATTTCCATACTCTTGTGATTCATCTGTCCCTGTGAAATCATCTGGTACTTCTTTCCATTCAGTAGTCCACACACGAAAGGCATCGTCCGGAATGAATCTATCTAGAATCCGTGAAACCCCCCTAGTCCAATGAATCGCCTCGACAAAAACTAGGAGTCGTTTTGGATTGAAATGAGGGTTGTTGGCCAACCATTGGACAAATGGTCGCTGGTCCTCAGGATTGCTTAGCGAAGTAACATACATTAATGGTTTTGCAATTCCTAGAGCTTGACGAACAGGGATTACGGCCCTAGGTTCGAGCTCGAACAGGCGGTATTGAGATTGTTTCCAACTGACAATTATACCAAGCTCCTCAAGACGACTAGTGTTGTGGTAGAGCTTGGGACTTGTCACACCAATCTTCTCAGCCTCTTTTTTGGTGAGCGCACGTCCTTTCTTCTTGACCTCCTGAGCCTGCATGTCCCTGCGGATTGCCTCTCTGAGTTCTGTTCCTGTCTTCAGTCCTCCTTCAAGGTGATCCAAGATAATCCTTCTAGCTCTGACAGTTTCAATCTCTTCCCGTACAATATCTTTGACGGTCCTTCTGAGCATCTCAGGTCCCCTTTCGCGGATGTATTAGCTAGTAATTACGAGTATTAACCTTTTATACTTATCGAAGGTAATGCTGTGGAAACCGCGAAAAATGCCCCAAAAACACGCCATCTTATACATTGATTAGATACTTTTCGAAAAAATCGGAGTTCGACGGACGTATCCTTAAATATACTCCGCAATAACGAAATAGTAGAACAAGGTCTCAAGGACTTTGAACTAATCACAAACGAGGACCGATAAAAATGGCTGAAGACGAGTTTCTTGGCGCGAAGCCCATTGTCATTGACAATGGTACTGGTTTGAGCAAGAACGGTTACGCCGGCGAAGATCAGCCACGCAGCGTTTGGCCCACACTAATTGGCTATCCACGTTATGAGTCAATCATGACTGACGTGGACCACTATACACGTGACTACTATATTGGTGAAGAGGCTATTAATCTCCGTGGTGTACTCCGTCTGGTCTATCCGATCTCTCACGGAATCGTAGAAGACTGGGATGCTATCGAGAAGATATGGAGTTACACATTCTATAACGACCTCAAAGTAGATCCAAGCGAGAATCCGGTGCTACTCACAGAAGCACCATTTAACCCTAGAGAAAACAGAGAACGCATGGCATCTGTCATGTTTGATAACTTCGGTGTGCCCGCAGTGTACGTTGCCACTCAGGCAGTACTCTCACTGTACGCATCCGGAAGAACCACAGGCCTGGTCATTGACTCAGGTGATGGTGTCACCCACATAGTACCAATCTATGAGGGTTTTTCAATCAACCACGCTATAAAGAGAATTGACCTTGCTGGTAGGGACATCACTGAGTATCTGCGCAGACTCCTCCGTCAGAGGGGTTACTCATTCGTGAGTGGTGCAGAAAAAGAGATTGTCAGAGATATCAAAGAGAAGCTATGTTACGTAGCTCTTGACCCCGAAAGGGAAAGGACTGTCGCTGACAAGGCTGGTGTCGACAAACCCTACATGCTTCCCGATGGTGAGGTAATCACTATTGGTGCAGAGAGGTTCCAGGGCCCCGAGCTGTTCTTCAATCCAAGTGCCATTGGTCTAGATACAATACCACTCGACGACCACATTGTCGAGTCAATCAAGGCCTGTGACGTCGACTTGAGGCGTGACTTATACGCTAACATCGTACTGTCAGGTGGCTCAACCATGTTCCCAGGACTCAAGGAGAGGCTCCACAAGGAAATCACCGAGCTAGTCCCAGAGAACATTGAAGTCCGAATCATTGCTCCTCCAGAGAGACAGTACTCTGTCTGGATTGGTGGAAGCATTCTCGGCTCACTAAAGACCTTCCAGAAGATGTGGGTCTCCAAGAAGGAGTTCGAGGAAGTAGGACCAGAAGTAATACACAGATGTATCTAGAATGCTTTAATTTTCGAAGAGGGATTATATCCCTCTTCTTCTCTTGTTTTTCGTTATTCCCTTTTATCAAATTAGATGCTATTCCCATAGTGATCCTTCTTTTTCCCATTCATCTTTTGCTAATTGTTCAATCACTCGACGAATGG
>PJET01000100.1 GCA_002825515.1 Candidatus Thorarchaeota archaeon MP11T_1
CGTGACTATGAAGTGCCTTTCATGATATCAGCTATATTGCCAAAGAAATGGTCAAGGGTCCTGCTTTTTTCCATATAGTCTTCAATCTTTGAGATTAGAGTTTCGTCTTCTTCATGACCACCAATTGTGTTCGAAGCTACCAACGCGTGTATCTCTTCATTGAGGTCAAGGATGTTCCTAGAAGTCCGAAGGATATGGGAAAGCATCCGTACAAGAATTCTTGAACTTTCAATACCCCTGATATTCAATACTTGGCTGTAGAAAATGAACTGTAACCTGTCAAGGAGCTCCATCTTGTTGACTAGCTCAACTAGAGGTTTGGGTTCGTGACTTTCGACTAGGTTTCGATTAACATCTTGCCAATAGTATTGATCCTCTAGAAGTTTTACAAGATATGACTGTATAGTTTCAAAATATGGTGTAGACTCGTCAACGTCTTCAAGCTCTAGCTCTGTGAACTTGATTGCTACTTTCAGAGAAAACTCATCAAGATAACGCTTGATTGATGCCTGGTCTTGAGATAGTACAAGAGCCAGAAGAATTCCATAGATACATGAGGCACAGTCAACTGTTATCTGGGATGGTCCAAGAGCATAGAGCCTTATGGCTTGTAAGAGCATATCATCAGTGATGTCCTCTTTATGAATACGGATTTTGAACCCTTGAGATGAACAATAGACGCAACCATCATGTGTGTAGATTGATGTATAGCATGTCTTTCCATCTGGGATTTCAAATTGTTTCACTAAATCAAGAGTGGCTTCTTGGTTCAGTATATCAGCTGCAAAGATGGAATGCTCGATGTCACAAAGACTATCATCGTTCAGACAGATTAACTCACCTTCGAAGTCTTTGTAACAAGGACAGAAGTTGTATATCGTGACTTCTTTCTCCATTAGTGAAACCTTCCATGTTTACATCTATCTAGACTTATTTCTATTATTTCACTACTGTATAAGACCATTCTTTGTGCCTATTGTTTGGCAGATTTATTTGATGAAGTAGGAGGTCATTCTTCTTCTGAAGCTACATCGGCGTTTCCACGGCTCTCATTGTTGTTATCTTCAGCCAGCTCTTGAATCGCCCGTCTGCTCTCCTCCTCCTCCTCCAAAAGCTTTCGTTTTATCCTACTTTTCTCTCTAAACAGAATATATCGGTAGCCTATAATGGAAGCAACAACACCTATCGCACCAACGAGTATTAGTCCTATGTTCGCAACAACCCACTGCCATGCTGGAACATGCGAGTCAAGAGGGTCAAATCCGTTCATGACCTCCCAGTAGTCTGAATATGTATCCCCGTCAGTGTCAGGATTGCGGGGATCGGTCCCATTGCCCTCCTCCTCATAGTTCCTAAGTCTGTCTTCATCTGCATCTAATGACCCATCTGATGAATCGAGAGGATCAAATCCATTGTCTAGCTCCCATTTATCACTAGCAAGGTCAGCGTCGGTATCTGTACTATTTGGCCATGTATGATGTATATGGTATTCATCATAATTAGTCAGTCCATCACCATCAAAGTCTTCATAGGTGTCATTGAGCAGAGGGTTCAATCCAAAATTGATCTCCCATCCGTCTGGCATGAGGTCATCATCTGAATCACTATCGAGAGGTGAAGTACCATACGTGTGTACTTCTAGTCCATCTGACACGGAGTCAGCATCGCAGTCACTGTTATTGGGATCAGTGTCATATTGATACTCTCCTAGATTCGATAGCAAATCGTTGTCAAGGTCATCGTCTGCATCATCTGTGAGTGGATTCAAACCATTGTAGTACTCCCATCCATCAGGTATAAGGTCTGAGTCCGTGTCATCATTATGATAGTCTGTGCCTATTTGTGATTCCAGATAATTCATGAGACCATCATTGTCAAAGTCCAAGTACATCTCATCATTGAGTCGATAGTTGTATACCCATGTGTCGCCCAGTAGACCCCCAGGTGCACGTCCGCCAAACAGTATGATTCTATCAGATTCGTCATCATATGCGAGGGAATGACAACTCCTAGCTGGAGGAGGATAGAGTGAGAACATATTGGTCCATTTACCTGAGGTTTGGTCGAATGTCCACGTTTCATTGACAAATGCATCTTGAGAGTCCCCAATTGGACCTCCAGCTGCAACTACGATCTGTGACTCTAGATCATAGGAGATTGTAAAACCGAAAGGTTGGAGAGCAGTAATATGCGATAGTTCTGTCCATTCATTAGTCGTACTCTGAAACTCCCAGATATCACATGGATAATTCCCATCACCACCACCCAACAATAATCGATTGTTGCTAGAGTCATATGTCATGCCTGCGTTATACCTGGCTGGTGGATGTACTCCAGTAGTGACATCAGTCCAAGTATTGGCAGTCAGATTATATATCCAAGTTTCATGACTAGTAGTAAAACCATCAACCACATAACTTGTAACACCTCCAAACAATACGAAGACATCAGACTCGTCATCGTATACCATACTCGCGTAGATTCTCGGACTTGGATGACTGATCGGAGACATGTTTGTCCAAGTGTTGGCATTTAGATCGTATACCCAGGTGTCATCCATATACGCCCAATTTGCACGCTCAGCTTCAGTCGATCCTCCAAACATGACTATTACGTCATTCTCCTTGCTATATGCCATACAATGACCCCCTCGTCCAGACGGTAGAACTACTGGGGACCTATTTGTCCATGTATTGCTATTGTAATCATAGCTCCATGTGTCATTATATGGCACGCCATTCGAAGGGTCGGTTTCCGACCATCCACTAAATATGACCATTCTGTCCGACTCGTCATCATATACTATTGGTGAACTGCATCTCATCCCTGGAGAAACAACTGGGGTCACTTGCTGCCAGTCAGAGTCAACATCATTCCACAAGTTGCTATTAGTATCGTATGCCCAGCAGTCATGCAGAACTTCTACAGGCAAACCGGTCCAGACAATTCCTGAAAAGAGAATTACTTTATCAGACTTGCTGTCATAAGCCATCTCTCCTCGAGACCTCGGAGGTGGTTTGACATCATTGACCATCTTCTCCCAGGTCTCTGTATTTGTGTCATACTGCCAGGTTTCAGAAGCAAGATCCTCAGGAAATTCAGTCATATTCAGACAACCACCATGGAAGACCACCCTGTCTGACTCGCTGTCATACACCATATCTCCAGTTATGTTTGGGCCTTCAGTGGATATTTCAGTCCATGTGTTGGTGTTTGTATCATATGTCCAGGTGTCGTTCAATATCCTCCATTGTACAGGCTCAATTTCAAATCCGCCGAAAAGGATTATGCGATCAGACTCACTATCATATGCCAAACCGCCCCAACCTCGCTTTGGAGGTTGAATTTCTGTAGTTACATTCATCCAAGTGTTTGAAGTAAGGTTGTAGGTCCAGGTTTCCGCTATGTATTCTCCACTTAATCCGTGGTCTGGCCATCCTCCAATTAAAACCATAAGGTCTGACTCACTGTCATACGCCATTTTAGCAACCATTGGTGGTGGAGATAAAGAAGGAGCCATATTTGTCCAGGTGTTGGTGTTGTAATCATAGACCCAGGTTTGATCGTGGTTTAACCACATATAACCACTACCATACCAATGGCCACCAAAGAGAACAATCTTGTCCGCTCCTGAATGGTATGCCATCGCATGACCATTAGTCGCAATTGGGTGGATTGTAGGTGACATATCGGTCCAAGTATTCGTGTTATAGTCGTAGCTCCAGGTGTCAGAGTATTCAGGCTCCACATTTTCAACTGCTCCTCCGAAGAGAATGAATTTATCTGACTCCGAGTCGTATACCAAAGGTGCACTATGTCGTACAGGCATATCGTCAAGAGCAAGGATTGCGGTGTCTTCCTCAAGATTTACACTCGTTTTCGTTTCAGATAATTTCATTGATTGTAAATCTAGAAATCCAACAAACGGTGACAATATCATCAAGCTCACAAGAAATAATGCAATAGCACTACCTACTACTATTCTCCTCACCCATACTTCACACTCCTCTCTTTAGCTACATGTTATTGGTGTTTTCGGGCATTTCTTTCCAGATGGAAAATTCTCGCTCATAAGATGCAGCTTTAAATAATTTGTAGCATTTGCACTAATATAAGAAACCTTCCAATCTTTGATTATGCACAAATATTACTGATTGCGAATTCAGATTGATTTGTGAGTATTCCAATATGTTCCTGCATAGTTAGGGTATCTTGTGTCACTCGCCATCATGGCTGGTCAGTCTTCGTCTGACGAAGTTGCTTCCGTATTTTCACTGTTCTTTTTGTTGTTACTTTCTTTAAGCTCTTCAATCGCTAGCAAGCTCTCCTCTTGTTCTGTCCGAAGCCTCCGCTTCATACGTCTACTCTCGTTGAACAGAATATATCGGTAACCCACAATGAGAGCAACAACACCCACAGCGGCCACAAGGATGAGTCCTACATTGGCGACAACCCATTGCCATGCTGAAACATGTGGGTCAAGAGGGTCGAATCCGTTCATGACCTCCCAGTAGTCTGAATATGTATCATCGTCAGTGTCAGGATCGTAGGGATTTGTGCCATAATACTCTTCTAGGTAGTTCAAAAGGTACTCTCCATCTGCATCTCCCGCCCCATCTGATGGATCCAGAGGGTCAAAATTCCACAGGACTTCCCACCCATCACTCGCAAGATCAGAATCTGTATCGTTGCTATTTGGATGTGTGCCACGAAGATACTCATCATAATTAGTCAGCGTATCATTATCAAGGTCACCATATGTATCGTTGAGGAGAGGATTCAAGTCAAAATTAATCTCCCAACCGTCCGGCATGAGGTCATCATCTGAATCACTATCCAGAGGTGACGTGCCGTACGTGTGTACTTCTAATCCATCTGACACCGAGTCAGCATCACAGTCGCTTTTGTTGGGATCAGTGCCATGTTGGAACTCTTCTAGATTCAAAAGCTCATCGTTGTCAAGGTCGCCGTCTGCATCATCTGTGAGTGGATTCAGACCGTTGAAGTACTCCCAGTCATCAGGCATCAGGTCTGAGTCCGTGTCATCATTATGATAGTCTGTGCCTATTTGTGATTCCAGATAATTCATGAGACCATCATTGTCAAAGTCCAAGTACATCTCATCATTGAGTCTATAGTTGTATACCCATGTGTCGCCTAGTAGACCCCCAGTTCCACTTCCTCCAAACATTATAGTTCTATCAGATTCGACATCATATGCAATGGAATAGTCATTCCTAGCTGGAGGAGGATAGAGTGAGAACATATTGGTCCACACACTTGAGATAAGATTGAATGTCCATGTTTCATTAACGAAACCATAAGCGGGGTTGGGTGTTGGACCTGCAGCTGCTATAACAATCTGTGACTCCAGATCATATGAGATTGTAAAACCGAAAGGTTGGGGAGCAGTGATGTGCGACAGTTCTGTCCATTCATTAGTTGCAGTCCGATACTCCCAGATGTCACTGGAATAATACCCAGACACCTTTCCACCCCCTAACAACAATCGATTGCCGACGTTGTCATATGTCATGCTTGAGTAGTATCTGGCTTCTGGGTGCACTACTGTGGTGACGTTAGTCCAAGTATTAGATGTCAGATTATATATCCAGGTCTCATAGCTTACATAAATTTCTTGAAGGAACGGGTGATAGCCTGTGACACCTCCAAACAATACGAAGACATCTGACTCATTATCATAAGCCATACTCGCGTAGACTCTCGGACTTGGATGAATGATTGGAGACATGTTTGTCCAAGTGTTGGCATTAAGGTCATACACCCATGTGTCATCCAAATAGGCCCCGCTTACGTATGAAAAGGGATCTAAACCCCCTTCAATTGAGCCTCCAAACATGACTATTACATCATTCTCCTTGCTATATGCCATGCAATGACCCCCTCGTCCGGGGGGTAGAACTACTGGGGACATGTTTGTCCAAGTATTGCTATTGTAATCATAGCTCCATGTGTCATTCCAAGTGCCGGTTTCCGACCATCCACTAAATATGACCATTCTGTCCGACTCGTCACTATATACTATTGGTGAACTGCATCTCATCCCTGGCGAAACAACTGGGGTTACTTGCTGCCAGTCAGAGTCAACATCATTCCACAAGTTGCTATTAGTATCGTATGCCCAGCA
>PJET01000010.1 GCA_002825515.1 Candidatus Thorarchaeota archaeon MP11T_1
GATAGACAAGCTACCATTGATATCTATATCATTATTCTGCCTGAACGCAATACCCAGATCCTCAAAACGACAACTTTCTACAGCAAACTGTGTTACAACTTTTGTACCTGAGGTAGAATCCAAGTTCACACCATTGCCATTACCAGCAACAATACCCTTGAAGCGAGTGTTCTTTACCAAGAACGAAGTAGTATTATCATTGACGCGGATTCCGTCTCCACCGGATGGGACGTTAATGAATGAGTCTGTAATCTGGCCCAATCCAGCATTTGCTACTGTGATAGCGGAGTTTCCTGCGGAGATGAACTTTGTATCAACGATGCTGTAATTAGAAGAACCGCTGGCCAATGTCAATGCAGGACCCGCTCCCGTATTCTGTAATATCAGACCCTCAATCGCAGTATTGGCAGCTGCCATTGTGACTACGCCATCACTGTTACTAGTGCGTAGCTCGGAGCTAGTGGAAGATCCTCCACCGCCTACTAACTTACTGCCAGCGGACAAAGCAATACGATCCGTGCCGAGATTGATCAAACCATCAATACCGTATACAGTGTTAGGTGCGAGAGTTATGATTCCAGCAACGGCAACGGGTAGATCAGACACGCTCTGTACAAGAATATCAATACCAAGATAAGCTCCAAGGCCGGCAAGATAGCCGTCTAGGTAGCTCTTGGTAACTGCGTCTTGAGCATTGACCGGATCAACAACGTTCTCGATCCGCTGATTCTCGGCGCTGATGGTACTGCCATCGGCAATTAATACATCGGTACCACCTGATCGTAGCGCAACGTATCCGTCAGAGTTTAGGATAATGCTACCAGAAGAACTGGTGAATAGTTCTAAACTGCTACCATCCTCGGCTTGGAGACGATCTCCTGCGCTGATTTCAGGATTATATCCGTCAGTGGTATTTCCGGCCGCTAAAGTGTCAGCCCACGTGACGCCACCAGCAGCAAACTGACTATCAACGTAGTACTTAGTAGCTGCATCCTGTGGGTTTACCGGGTCCAGAACGCTCTGAATTAGTTTGTTTTGTGCATTAAGACCGTTACTGTTCAGTGTCAAGACAGTGCCAGTGCCAACATCCCAGGTATAACTTCCGCCCGGCGCAACCATGGAGTAAATCGAGTTGATCTTACCAGCGATCGGATCACCGAAGTACAAGGTGTACGAGCCACCACTCCAATTCATGAGCGTGATATTATCGACGGCATCATATCTACCCTCGATCCTAAACGAGCCCGCAGCTCTAATATTACCGCTACTTGGAACAGCATGAGATGAACTTAGGAATTCAATCCAATCTCCCTCACTGATTTGAGGTTTAGTTCCTCCAGTGGTACTATCAATAGCAAGGACCTCGGCCCAACCTTGTGAACCAAAATACCCATCTACGTAATTCTTAGTAGCAGCGTCTTGTGGATTAGTAGGATCCTGTACATTGGTAATCGGATTGGCTTGTACATCCAAAGCCAATGTCACGCCCGAAAATTCTGCTACCTTTACGGTTGGGGAAATCCAAAACTCAATACTACCATCATACCTTGTCGGACTTGATGATCCACCTTCACCGCTGACTATCTTAACATCCCCGCCATTACCATAAGCTCCACCCTTACCACCAGCGAGAGTCAGCGTTCCGCCGTCCCAACTAGAAAATGTAGCCGCCTGAGACTGAGCGGCGATAGTCATTGGTGCTCCGTGGGTAGAGGAGACCGCTCCCTGACGAATGTCTATAGAGGTTAATGCCTGATCAAACTCGACACCGAAAGTACCAAATCGAACGATTTCTGCATCGTCATTGTTAATTATAGTGTATCCATCGCCGTATGTAGCTAGGATTAAATCAAAACCGCTCTCTGCCTGAATTTGGTCGCCGTTGCTAATCTCGGGGTTATAACCATCAGTTGTATTGCCATTGGATAAGGCATCACTCCAGGTACTAGCTACACCAGCAACTTGTAAATCTACATAGTTCTTGGTAGCGGCATCCTGTGCGTTGATAGGATCAACAACGTTCTCAATACGTTGTGTTTCCGCACTGATGGTATAACCATCTAACTCGAAAACTAAGGTACCAGCACCAGCGTAGAGTTTGATGCTACCATAAGGTAGCCCGTTGCCAGATTTGATGGTTACAGAACCACCTACTTGTCCACCAGCGCCATCACCAGCCTGCATGAAGACAGAGCCACCAATTCCAGAACCAACAGCGGAGCCGGCATACAAATTCAGGAAGCTACCAATACCGGTACCAGAACCAGTATGACCGCCCGCTTTGATATCAACATCACCAGGGACACCTACGCCATTGGTGTTATCACCACCATAGATTTGTACATTTCCAGAGGTACCGCCAGCAACGTCGCCGCTCTTGATTGTTACAACACCCGTAGAACCAGTACCACTAGTAGGATCACCACTTTGTATGGTAACAGCGCCTGTTAAATCTGCTGCTGTACCAGAGGCTAGAACAACATCACCAGATCCGCCATTACCAGCGCTACAAGAACCCGAAAGCAAATTCAAGTCACCGGCAGTAGCTACTCCTGAAGTGTCTTGAGCTTGGACTGTAAGATTAACGCCGTTACCTGATGCTACTGGGAAACCAATAATAGCATCATCGGAATCTCCAAACTGCATTAGTAGACTGCCAAGACCGAAACGTACAATTTCAGTACTACCAGCACTAATTATAGTATAGCCATCGGCAGCGGATTGCAGATTCAGATCAGATTCACCCTGAAGAACATCACCAGTACTGATGATCGGATTGTAACCATCAGTAGTGTTACCATTTGATAGTGCGTCACTCCAAGTACTAGCTACACCAGCGACCTGTAGGTCCACATAATTCTTAGTAGCTACATCTTGAGGATTGATTGGATCAAGAACGTTAATTCCGCGGGATGTATTTTGGAAATCAATATCAGTTCCGCCGGTAGTATTATCAACATCGAGAATTTCAGGTAATCCCCAACTTGAGAAATAACCATCTATGTATCCCTTGGTAGCTAAGTCAGATGGAGCAACTGGTGTGACACCACTAATAGTTCCTGTAAAAGCCCTTGTGCCGTCAACTAAAATATACTGAGTGTGATCGTCATCACCGAGGCCCGTCAAAGCACCGTGATCAACAACTCCAGAGCTTGCCTGTTCCCACGTTGGATCGTTTCCTGCTCCATGAGTGGTAAGAACATACCCATCTTGACCGGCTCCCAATCGTTCCCAGTTAGAAGTTCCGCGGAACAGAACATCTCCCCAGCTACCGTCTGTTGCTGCACCATAGATATTGCTGAATGTGCTTGTACCTGGATTGATTAGATTGTTAGAACCCAAATCTAAGTCACCAGACATAGCCTCACTACCATCCAGTGGAAGGTACCCAGCTACATAACCATCCACATAATTCTTGGTAACTGCGTCTTGAGGATTAACCGGATCTTCTACATTAACAATACGATGGGCATATACATCTAGCTGGCCATACTCATTCCATTTTGCGATAGTACCGTCACGCTGGATATAAATGTATCCATCTGCGCCAGTACCACTGGCATTGCCACCAACGATATATACATTTCCACCATCCTCAGACCCTATTGAGTTGCCGCCTCTTAGGTGTAAATTACCACCGCTTGGATATGGGTATGCACCAACACCATCTCCAGCTTCAATATAGAGAGAGGTACCAGCTCCGGATCCTGATAAAATATATGGTTTGATTCTCGCTTCGACACTTGTTCCGACATAGAAACTTAAACTATCCCATTTAAGTTGTGCATTCTCACTACTAGTATCGCTTTGATATACTCTAAACTCGCTACCCTCAGTAACGAATGCATCATATCCATCGGTAGTATTACCAGCGAACAGCGAACCCGCCCAGGAGTTCGGTGCAGCCACAATAGCATCCACATACGCCTTGGTAGCAGCATCCTGAGGATTAACTGGTGGGCTCAGATTTATAGCTGTGGATGAGTTCTCGAAATCGATGTTATACCCATCCGTGGTGTTGTTAACATAGAGAACATCTGGCAGGCCCGCTCCACTACCACCAGCCAATTCAACGCTTTCAAAGTACTTAACAACAACTTCTTCACCACCAGTCAGTAGAGGAATTCCGCCGTATACAATGGTAGTACCAAACAGGTTGTAATCTACACCTACAGTCTGGGAAACACCATCCACGAACATTTCAGTTGACTGCTCGTTGATTGGGGTATGTAATAGACTGAAGTTAGTTTGTCCAGGTGTAGCGGTAAACACATCCTGGTACATGACTGTACCAAGCCCACCAATAGTGACAGTAACGGTGCCGTAACCATCTCCCACAGCTTCTACAGAAGGACCCACGAAATCGAACAAAGTTACGTTCGTTTCAACGACAGATCCTTCATCCGCTACTGTTATTGGGGATCCTCCTCCGGCACAAGCTCCGCCTGGAATCAGTTTATAGTACAGAACCTCTACAACATTGGATGTAGTTAGACCGGACCCATTCCATGTAACTTGGTAGCCATCAACTACATAATCGCCTTTTTCCTGTTTGACGCCATCAACAAAGAATAGGAGTACATTATCCCACGCGGTTTCTGAGAGAATGAAGTCGGTTTGCCCATCGTACAATATGGGCAGTCCCTCATGCATGGGTTCATAACCATCACCCATACCCTCAACGGTGTAAAATACCTCAACAATGTCACTGGTTATAAGTGGAGTTCCATTCCAAGTTAGCTGATAACCATCAATGGTATAATCACCTAATTCTTGTTTGATACCTTCGATGAACAGAAGGACCAAATCCTTGTAAGGCACATAGGTAAGTTCGAAATCAGTTTGACCCGGGGTATCAACTGTAAGTGCTTCATGAATGGGAGCGTATCCATCGATATTGCAGATGAAATTTTCGACCCCCGTACCACCAGTGATGGTAATAGTAGCTCGTTTATCTCCGTCATCAGTAACAATTACACCAGTACCGGTAAAGTTGATTTCTTCAACGGCACTGACTATCGTAATACCATCCTGGAGTACATTGACAGGACTACCAGTTCCCCCGATGGTATTCCAAATAGAGCAAAGCAGGGCTTCCAAGGCATCCAGGCGTGCTCGGACTGTCGTAAAAGTACCACTGGGTTGGATACCTAACTCAGCCTCGATGGCCAGGGTAGATTCTCTATTTCTGTTGGCTACTTCAGCGATAACGGGCGTTTGTAAGTCAACAATGACTGGCAAACCACGACTATCTGTTGCTGGGCGTGGGTCATCAAAATCGCACGGGTAACGGGTATAAGTGAATGCCGGATTTACTCCGCACGGTTCTGGGGTGCCAAAATCACATGGGTTGTCAATTGGTGGTACCATTTATCCTCACCGGCTACAGGTGTTTTCCATGTATATTCCAGATTATGCGCTCACAAAAAAGCCCCAGAAGGAAAAACCTTCTGGGGCTTCTTAAGCCTGAAACCGGTTTTTGTTAGGCTATCTGAAACAGAGTTTCAATCTGCTTCCTGGTGACCTTATTCGGATTGATCCTGTAGTAGAAAGTCTTCTTACTGGTCTTGCGCTTCAGATCCTCAGAGCTTTTACACTCGACCTGGAACCCTCCAAATTCACGCTTGCGTAGATCGCGAGCACGAGCTGTGCCAGACGGAACCTCAGTAATGCGGGAACGAGGAATCCACTCACCATCAGCTGTCAATAGACGCAGCCCAACTCTTTGTGTATTATTTGTCAGCTTGTTCTTCTGAATGTTCTGAATTGTTCTCTGGATTGTTATCTTTCTCATTGCTATTTCCTTCTTGTTGCAACATGATGGGGCCAGTTACAGACTTGACACCCTCAAGTAATTTGCTCAAATGGACTTCAGCAGAATTTACCAGCAACTCTAGTGGATTGTCTGGTTTTCGGGCGGCAACAATTACATACACATGATGTGCCTTTTTTGACCGCTGAAACTCCAAGTAACCACCATCATCGAACTTGATTCGCACGCTCGACCTCCATATTCATCATACAAAATCTTTCGCACAGATTCCATGATCTGTCATAATATGCTGATGACCATCATTATCTAAAGTGACACTATGCTCATAATGACACCCGATATCATGAGTCACCACAGTCCATCTGTCATTCAAAATTTTCGTATTACTATTCTTACCAAGAACAAACATAGGTTCAATCGCTATTGACATTCCCGGCTGAATAATTACGCCATCAGTTATTTTGGATTTGTTTGCCACAAATGGAGCAGCATGAAGCTTGTCATAGTCCAGCCCATGCCCTCCAAACTCCGTTACAACACCAAAACCGTCTTTTTTGCCCCTCTGCCAAATTGCGCTACTCACCTCGCCCAAACGCCGGCCAGGCTCAAATACCTTGATAGCATCATAAAGCGCATTTTGACAGGAGACTAACATTTTGAGAATCCTATCGTTTTTGGCATTGCCATATATATAAGTGACAGCGCAATCAGCTATTGCGCCTTCAAAGGTAGTACCAATATCTACTTTGAGCACATCTCCGTCTTGCAATTCGATATCCCTAGTGGCAAAACCATGGACTAGCTCTTTATTGAGAGAGGTGCATATGGTGCTGGGGAAGCCTCGATAATTGAGAAATGTCGGTGTACAATCATTCTTACGAATAATCTCACTCGCCATATCTCCCATTTTTGAGAGCGATAAATGAGCAGACCGGCCGCGCATCATTGCATAAAATTCGCGATGAACTTTTACAACTACACGGCCGGCGCACTTCTGTCTCTTCAGCCAGAGCCCATCCTTGAGGGTGATTACTTCACCCCTCTTTGGTTTCATTTGATCTTTTGATCCTTTTATTACTACGACCAGCTTTTTTCAGGGCGGCTTTTTCACGCTTTAACACTTCCTGATATTCTGGGTCATCTTCGATTCGCTTCGTTTCGCCCTCTGCTTTCTCTACAACCCTGCGTTTCTGCTCTTCGGGAGCTTTGATAGGCTTCACAGCGTCTTCTACCACCGCGGGTGTCAACTTGACACCTTGCTCTTCTAGTGTATCTAGATTCTCTGATAACTTATCAATATCTCCTTTTGAGACTTCCTCTATAGCTGCTTGAACTTCTTGCTTTGTGGACTCTCCCAACGGGAGACTCAGCTGACCCTTTGTCACCAAAGAGATATTGCGCGAAACCTCAATGGTACGTGGCTCAACGGCGGGAGTGATACGTACTTCTGTCCCAGGAGTGAATTCAAGGCTTGTTACCGAGACCTGATCATGAGTGAAAATCTTGAAATCCGGATCGTGTTTTGCTTCCTCGAAAATTCGTCGCCAGTTCTCAAGATCTGCTTCAGTTGGCGTATATCCATTACCGCCAACCTTGACAATTGTCAGTTCGTTAGGAATTACAGTGTCAGGATCGAGATTCTTAACAACCTCGATAAACTTCTTATCCAGTGCAAGGCGGGCCAGATTTAGTGCTTTGAAATCTTCCTTTTTGGACACAGTTGTATCGTTCATCACAAGTTTGATGTGATTACTAACGGCAGCTATTGCCGCCAAGTCTGTAATTTTCATTACTCGCTCGCTTCCGCCTGCTCAGCCTTCTTCTTGGGAACGCGCTTTCTCTTTGGAGGAGGGGCCTCCTGAGTCGCTGTCTCTTCTTCAACGATATCTTCCGGCCAAGTGACCGCGCCTGTGGTGATATCTACTCGACAATTGGCATCTAGACCCTTCTCAAGATACAACTGTTGGATCTGCACCTTGAATTCTAACTCAGCTAGACGACCATTCTTTATCGCCTCTTGGGCAGCCTGAGCTAATTCCACAGCCTTATTCCTGGCATCAACTACGGGTTGCAATGCCTCTTTACTGATCTCCGTTACTTTCGTTGTCATCTTTCTCCTGTTGTTCAAAAACAGTCCAGGTCTTTACGACCATTTCATAAAAAAGTTTCTTGGAAAGAGTTCTCGCCCCTTTATCTTCTCGTAAGATGAATCTTGGTTTGAACCACTCTCCTAATTTAGTGTTTTGATGATAGACTTGATATCCCCTATCTCCATCATGAATAATTTCTATATCTAGTTTTGCTAGGAGGTCTCGAAGTCTGATTTTCTGTTCAACCGTAAGAGATATATCAGGCCAAATCTCTTCTAACGGAACTCCAACCTCCTCCAGGACGCTTCTCAGGAAAATGTTCCGTTCTTCTTCTTCTATAGCCTGGGCGTCTTCTCTATCAAGATAGATAGATCGCTGCATATCATTATCCACATCCACTATAGGGGCAATTAGTACAAATTCCACAAGTCGCACCAATTCTACGATACGTTCTTTGACCACAACCCGGACACTTCTCTAAGGGAACAGCATTCTTCTGGTCAACCTCATCCGCAGCTGGCTCATCAATGTAATATCGCAAAATGCGTGCAATGTTCGTTGGTAACGAGAAAACGTACTGGCCACCAATCTTGTCCAATTGTTCACAAATGAAGGGGATTGGCACCCCATGGCGCAGATTCATACTAGTGGTTCGTGCTGTCAGCTCCAGAATCTGAAGGTCTTTTTCTTCCAGACCGAAGTACGGTGCAATGACCAAAACTTCGTAAGGTCTGTGCGTTTTTGGGAAAAATGAGATGGTAACATAGGCATTCCGAGGCTCTCCATTTCCAAAATCAATACGAATCTTGTGAGTCTCAGAATCTAGAGTTTTTGGCCGTTTGGGTGCAAGAGTCCGAACTTGCTCGTTGAAAATCGGAGCAAAGATGTCGTACACATCTTGTTTGGTCATCTGAGGGAATTCTACCGTTTCAGCAGCTTCCCACTCGAAATTACCCAGAGCTTCATCCCTCGCTTTGGCTAATGTCCGTAGCCTCCTAGCGGTTTCATCATACTTAGATTCAAATGCGTCCCATAGCCTGAAGCCATCTTCATCGAAAACTTCACTATAGTGCCCAATAAGATATCCCTTACATTTCAGTGCTTGTTTTTCTCCGGTAACAAGCACTCCATCACGCGAACCGTCCACATAAACGGTTACACCCTTCAATCCTTGTTTCCAAGCTTCGAGATACAGATTACCAATTACCTCATTTGGCGTACCAGCTGGTAAATTGATAGTTGAACTGATAGAATGGTCAATATGAGATTGTTCAGTAGCCTGAACGCGAACCCGTTTAGTCCAATCAATTTCATCTGAGTTAACAAAGAATTCAGGCAGCTTAGTATTCTCATCAAGTCCAAACTTGTCCAAATACGCTTTGGCGTTAGATGAGAAGATTTTGTATTCTTGCCAACTGTCGCCATTCGTGTCTACAAAATCGACTCGTGCTCCCTCATCCTCTGGATTTACCTTTTTACGGCGAGTAAAAGATACTCGGAATACTGGCTCCACTCCAGATGAGACATTGTACAAATCAAACTCACCGACTTTCGAGATGATAGAGACAGAACCGGTAGGAGCCTGTGTCAGCATAGAGATGTTACGCCGCCCGTGTTTTTTCAGATCCTCTTGAATCTCTTCTGGTAATGCCTGAATAAATGGATTGTCTTTTTCCGTATCGTAATCGAAAACAGGAAACGGGCCACGTGCTTTAGCTAACTCAATAGAGGCTCCGTAGATAGTCTCTTTGAATGTCTTGTAGATCTGACCAATCATCTCATTGGCTTCGTCAGAATCATATCGTAAACGAAGCTGAGCTAATGTATCCGCAAGACCGTGTGTACCCAGACCAGTTCTACGACCCTCAGCGCCAGCCTTGAAAAGTTTTTCCCAGATGGTAACTTCCCAAGCAATATCTTCTTTGGTAGTGCCAGTATCTTGAATTGTCTTAATGATTTTTGCTATTAGTTCAAGTTCCAAATCAACTAGATTATCACCCATCTGGGTCATAATCGCAGTATCTGTTTTAAAGGCGTCCCAATCAAAGTGCGCGTCCTTCTCGAATGCGTTGCGGACATAAGCGGTCAGATTCTGGGTAATCAAACGACAACTATCGCTGGCAGAGAGGATGATCTCACTGCAAGGATTGGTAGAAACAGATTCAAATTGCGGATAACAATGCGCTGGTAAAGTGCGTACGGCATTTGTCCACAGAATGAGACCCGGCTCAGCCGATTTGGTGGCCGAATCAACAATCACATCCCACACCCTGCGCGCGGATACTTTCATCCGGAACTTTGGTTCTGGTGAATTACAAGGCCACCGCAATTCATATTCAGTATCTTCACTAACCGCCTTTAGAAACTCATCGCTAAGACGCAGAGAGATATTCGCACCAGTAACCTTTGTGAGGTCATGTTTCATGGTGGCGAATTTGAGCACATCTGGGTGATGAACATCCATTGTGATCATAAGCGCTCCCCTTCTCCCACTGTTATGTACATAAAAGCCCTCACACCAAAACATATGCTCTTTAGGAAGTTCTAAATCAAATGTTTCGGCTTCGCCACAATCTGTGATAGACAGCACGGAAGACCTCAACAACACTACATCATCAAGCGGCTCCCCGTCTTTACGAAGATGCCGGTATGCCTGCGCAGATACATATTGAGAATTGTCGGGAATGTATGCATACTTAGAATGCGAAACACCCAAGTTCTTTGCTTTGAATGGCGTAAGGTAGTTATCTGTCTTTGAAACAAAAACCTCGTATATCTTGGCTGCCGGGAATGTACCACCAGCTATACATGCAGCAAGAGCTTCTTGTGCATGTTTGCCAGTAATAGTTACCGAATACAGGGTTTTCCATCCTTTATTACCTCTATCCTCAGCGTGACGTTTACTTACAATACCATTCGCCATAAGAACAGTTTGGATATCTCTGGCAAAGGACAAAGATGTCGTACTGAAAGTATATCCTTTTTTTGATTTTCCGTTCGTGCCATCCGCATCGAAAAACCCTGCTAAAAATGCCATTTGAATCTGAGATGATCCTCTCAAAATTCGTATTGGCATTGTTATCTGGTTTGATAGACCTTTCAAAATGCCATTTATTTGAAGCAGATGACAAATTAGCTTGCTGTTAATATTGACTTTATTGACGGCCCCATCCCCTGGTTTTATTATAGGATCAATACCAAATACATCCCTTATGATTTGACAAACTTTCTCTTGGATTTTGGGGTGGGCATGAGCACAAGCAATAGAGATCACTAATGGCTCGTTAAAACGGTCGTATTCTATAGAACCATCTCCGTACATTAGCCCTAGGAAATACGCCAGGTCAATTGTCATTTTCTCTGGCAGCCTGATATTTTTATTTAACCTATTTGAGTTATTATATGCTTTTTTAACGTACTGTGACGGTAAAAAATCAGAATCGTCGTTACTAAACGGACGCCATGCGCCGGGAATTAGAACAATTGAGTCTCCAACTTCGAAATCGCCCAATCGTTTCTCGATTAATTCGCCATCATTCTCCGATAGGAAAAAATGATCTTCCGACGCTCGAATGGAAAACCCTTCAGTCGTTTGTAGGTTGAAAATTCGCCTAGATCCATTCTGCCAAACTTTGGAAACTGGAACATATCCCACTTTAGTCCAAACAGAATCTGTCTCAGGATCAACCTCTTCGATAGGTTTCAAGCCAGTACGGGTTAACACACGCTCCCCACGGGCAATACACTGCCCTATTTTCCTAGTGATATCGGAATACAGGTCGGCAAATGACCAAGCTCCAGTAGTGGTACGTGCGGCATTGTTAACCGGCAGACCTTCTGGTCTAAGGCTGGAAAGATCAAATCCCGCCCCACAGCGTCTCTTGTAAAGCTGGGCTAAGTTGTGAGCAGTCCGAAAGATCCCACTAATGGAATCTTCCGGTGAGGCTTCTACTACGCAGTTTGAAGCACTCATTGTTTGGTAGGGATTACCTACCGCGGCCATTACTGATCCTTGAGGAACAATTCGACCGAAACGATCCATGGCATCAAAATAGATCTGATAGCGCGTTTCAAAATCCAAACCGTATTTTTCACTATCTATGCGTGCAAATTCTCGCGCTAAGCGACGATGCATATCACTTGGGTCAGCTTCAATGATTGTGTTATCACGGTCTCGTAGTGCGTACTTATCTAGGTACACGCTAGTTGACATCTCTTCGCCGTGAAAATACGTCATCGCCATTGCGCGTGCGCAATCATAACTATATGTGTCTACCATGTTTAAGATCCTCAATAAAGGTCTGAAAGTTCTTGCTTTAATGTTTTCTTGGCCTCATTGAGCAGTTTTTGACAATTCACTCTCGTAATATTCAATCTATCACAAATCTTCCCAATACTATGAGAATCACGGTGGTTGCCATCGCTCATCTCATAATGTAGTTCTATTACCCTACGCTGATCATCAGGAAGTTTATTGACAGCATCTCGAATCAAAGTATCGGTTTCCCCTTTACTTATACTCTCAAGAGCATTGGGTTCATTGTCCACAATGACGGGAAGTTGTGACACTTTGTACGGGGTGATGTGCTTGGTGTGCTTCAGAGGTATCTTGATAGTGCTGTGCCGGTTGGCCTCTCGACTGATCTTGGTTTTGATGTATTTATTAGCCCACCAGTAAAAATCGCCTTTTTCAGGTTCGTATGACTGTAACGCCAAGTACAAAGCTAATCGCCCGTCTTGACGCAAGTCGTCATAGTTAGAGAAACTTTTGTATTTGCGGGTTCGTGCCTCCACAAGGTAATCTAATTCTTTCGCACATTGTGTTTGAATGTGTTCAAATTCTTTATGTAGTTTTCTGCTTCTTGATTTCGCACACTTTCTACGAAGCATAACAAGTTTATCTAGAAGATTACTAATCCTCTCTGCCTTGGTTTCTTTTTTCAAAACTCTCCTTTTTAGGGTTATTTGATTCCGTATATGTTGGCAGCTAGGTTCTCGTCTTTCTTTGCCTGGCGCGCGATGTCTTTTCCTTCTTTCCAGAGCTTTTCTACAAGTTCCCGACCTTCCAGTTCTACTTTAACCCCAGCGGGCAGGGAAATGAGTCGTTTAACTTGACCCTCAGTCTTACATTCAGGACATATTGTTGGAACAGGATCGTTTATACTGTAAAACTCTTCCCATTCATGTCCACAAGAATTACATTTGTGTTCGTAAGTTGGCATGTTAACTCCGTTCGACCAAATCCCTTCCCATGACCTCTAATTGGACATCACGGCTCCAGTTTTCTCGAACCCTTTGTTTAAAGTCCTCATCAACAACTTTGAAAACCAAATATAGATCACCAGTATTTGGATCTATCTCCATTCTAATAGCTCTGGCTACTGTATCGTAGGTTTTCATTTAGCTTCTTCTCTCTCTTTGTTTTTCTTTTCCTGAACACCCTTGATGATATCAGGGACTTGAGCTGTTACATCTCCGGGTAGTTCACTGCGATCAAATGGAACATCTATCAAAGATGCATTTGCAAAGTTCTTAACGAGGTTTCCTTGAGCTAAAGGTCCTTTTCGATTCTTTACGCCATGAATCTTTAGGTCTGGAAACATTTTTTCATTTGGTCTGGTTTCGATTTGAATACCTAAGTTAACATTGTGCATAATCAAGCTGGAACGCCCCCACCTATGAACACCAACTCTGCGGTTCTCTTCTGACTTTGCTCCTGTCGCACTTCGCTTAAGATCAGTCAGTTGGGCCGCTGTAATAACAATACAATCGTAAGCTCTAGCAAACTCGTGAAGGGATGCTGCAATGGCACCCATCTTCAACCAGTCTTGCTCCTTGGCAAGTGCCTTGCAATGCATCAAACCCATGTAGTCAACCACGACTATTTCTGGGTGATACCTGAGCAAAGCATCGTGATACCGTAGCTCCACCTCCTCAATGGTTAGATTTCGAGGAACGTCTACTATGTCAAAGTAGTAGCCGTTTGCCTGGTATTTCTTCATGAAATCGTAGGCTCTTTTAACAGACCTCTCCTCGTCGGGCCTTAAGCACGATTTCGACAGTGAACGCTGTGAGACGTTTGCCAGACTTGCCAGAAACCTAGTGAAACAATCGTGATATGGCATTTCCAGCGAGAAATACAGAACATTGTATCCACGCTCAAAATCTGAGGGATTGGTATTGATGGTATTGCCCTGGAGCCAAATCTGCTTAGCCATGTTACTGAGTAACATCGATTTGCCAGCTGCGGTCTCACCGCCTATCATAATCAGCTCACCAGGAGAAAACCCTCCTGTGATAGCATCAATCATGCTAAAACCAGTCTCGATCTCAGGAACGTCATCCGGATTCTGTTTCCTGGACTCGTATGCTTCAGCGAACTCATCAACATAATCCGCCACTGGTTTTTGCGTATGCGTGCGCTCCAGATCTAACGATACTACACGATTGATCTCCAGAGATAGCTTGTTGAAATATTCCTCTGGGTTCTCTGGATTGTCCGGGTCCTCAGATGCAGCTGTTTCCCGGATAATCTCTACAGCTCGCGCCTGGTATCTCTTCTTTAGCTCCCCCAAATCGTAGGAGAACTCATTGATATCGTACTCTAGATTATCAAGCTCATCCCAACCCTCATTGATAAGACTAAGGAGATGTGGATTCTGCTTGTGACGGTCTAAGAGAGTGCGCCGCGTGGGCGGAGAGCGGAAATGCTTAGTATAATCTAGTACTAGCTTAGCAAAACGCCCTACATCTTCATCAAAGAGAGTGTGGTCGTACCGGTACGCAAAGGTTAGGGCATTGACCTTATTATCGACAATTCCCTTGAGGATTCTGAGATCAAGTTCTTCATACATACCACTCATAGCTCTCCTTTCTTAATCTTCTCACGGGCGTCCTGACCACCTACTACTGGAATGAACTTTACCACCTTCATTAGACTCTCAATACTGGCTCTCAAAGGACCCGAGAAGCTTTCTTCCACTTTGGAGCTATTGGTACAAAAATACAAAGGCATCCGATTCTGAATTCTCGTACGCATAATAGGCTCTAAGATACGGCCAAACAAATCAGCTGCATTCTCCGAGCCCATAAAGCGGGTATCCAGCTCATCGATTACCAAAAAATCCACATCAAGAAGAATCTCTCGCGCTTCATGTTTCTGATTAGCCGGACTATTCAGCATGATATGCACAATATCAGCTAAATTAACATATTGCGCGCTGTACTTCCCAGTCTCAAGCACACGCTTTAGGATACAAGCGCAAGTGAGCGTTTTTCCCACTCCATGCTTTCCGCCCAGCATGGCTCGCTTACCTTGATCAAAGGAATCTTTGACATCGCCAACAACCTCGTCATAGTATTTCTTGAGGTTAGCTGGCCCCTCCCAATCTGTCATCTCTCGCCACCAGTAGTCTACTGGGATGTTTGCGAAATAGTACAGTGAGAAAACCTCCGTTAGAATAGCACCTTCTTTAGTAAGAATGCCATTCTCGGAGGCAAATTTAGCTACATCTTCAAGAGCGTCGTCGAGTTTTCTTCTTGGGATGTTGAGGAATGGGTTTGGTGAGGTTTGGGGTTCCAAATAGCACCTCTGGTGGTGGTACGGGTTTGATTTGATGTCTACGAAAATGTTCTATTGCGCGTTTCCGTTCTTCGTGTGCCTTGAGTTTATGTAGATCCGCGAGATTCATCGCTCGCAAATCCTCTCGGCGATAGTAACGATCAGGTTCTGGTTCGACATCAACAAACACGTCCTCTTCGGTGCTCGACTCTTTTTCCCGTACTGAGATTCTAATTGCAACAATATTCTTATACGGGTCTTGTATGATCGTATAGGACTTATCAATCAGCTCAAGTACCAACTGACCCTGGGTGTATTCTATTACCTTGCCAGCCTCAATTATCCCATTGGTACAAACCACTTTGATGTAAGAACCAAGTTCAATATTCATTATCCCTCAAGCGAACTTAGGACATCTTCATCAAATCCCATCTCCTTCAATTTGATAAAGAGGTGAGAATAGATGTCTAGTTCCTCATTTTCTGGATCATCCTCCAGAGCGACCTTCGCAAAAGCTAAATCACCGTATGTTCTAATATCCAACTCTAGGCCAATTGCCACATTTTGTATTTCGGGCGGTAACTCAGTTGCGCGACTGATTCTTGCCCTTTTTCGCAACTCAGCTTTGAAGTTGAGAATAAAACCGCTAACAAAGAAATATGCTATACTTGTTAGCTCGACCTTGCCAGGGATGATCTTAGTATCGAAAATCCAATCAACGTACTCTTTGAGAATGTGAGGGTTTTCTGTACCCAGCATCAACATTGTCCTGCGTACACAGTAAATCTCTTTACATTTTGTAGGAGGACCACTATAAGAAAGAGGATATTCCATCCCTGCATGATCCTTCCAGCGTTTCAGGATGTGCCCAAGAATCTGTTCTTGTTTCCAATCTGAAAGGGGAATATCAGCATAGCTATCTAGGCGCTGCTTGAATCTACGCCAGTATGCATTAGGATCTCCGTCATCCTTGATACCACTTGGTTTTGATTGTAATCTAGAGAGATCTAACCCAAGTGTCTTGATCTGCTTTAGAACAGTCGGACGGCTAGTCACCCCTAGATGCTTGAGAACATCTGATATCGAATGAGACTTTTTGACAGCCTCAACTAGCTGTTCATCTGTCCATTTCCTTTTCCTGCCTCGGGCCATTTTACGTCGAACTCCCATTCATAGATTCTTCGTCTGGTGTTTGCGTGATTTGACAAATAGGGTGCCTGGTCCGCGAAATCCAAGATCGCCGCCATAGACTTTCCCGGATATGGGCGGATAACGCGGCCGATACGCTGCAACGCGCGTACTGAACTCTTCCCGGCTCCTGCGATGACAAGTCCTGAGAGAATCGGGAGATCAATTCCGATATCGAAGATTTTGCTTGCGATAAGGCATTTGACTTTGCCATTTTCCAACTCTCCTTTGATCTTCTCTCGTACCTTCGACTTGTCTTTTCCGCTGAGCAGAGCTGTCGGTACCTTTTTCTTCAATTCGTCGAACAGGATGTCGCCATGCCTGATCGTGTGGAAGAGGACCAAGGGCACAAAGCCTTGCTCGACCAGTCTGGTTGCTCCTTTCACGATCATTCCGTTCCTTTGTTCATTATCAACGATGTATCTGGAATAGATTCTTGGAAACTTACCAGACTTGTATTGGTATGGTTTGGGAGCTAGAAAACGAATACTTGGCTCTACCAAATATCCTGTGTCAATTAATTCACGAGCTGAAATATCGATGATCTTTCGGCCCAGGAACGCCTCGATAAGCAAATCAGCACCATCGTCCCGCCAAGGACTCGCTGACATTCCGTAAACGTACTCGGCTTTGATGTGGCGAGATATCATTTGGACAGTATCACAAGCTGCAAGATGACACTCATCCATTATGTGGACTTTGGTATCCAGAAGCATTTGCTTGATCTTCCGGAATTTCGCTGGGTCCATTCTCTTTTCATCGTCATTGGAATCATCAAGCGTGTTGTTTCTTTTTAAACCTAATGCCTGGCCAATACTCCAGACAGTTGCAATATTTATGTCCTTAATATTGCACTTCCCATCTCCTATCAGTCCAATTTCGAATCCGAATACTTTCGAGAAGAACTTTTGAAGTTGGTAAAGTAAGTCTTTGCCAATTACGTAAACGATGGTTGGTTTCCCAAGTTTTGCGGCAATCAAGGCTGCGACTAGTGTTTTTCCACCTCCGGTAGCTATGCGAATTACGCCTCGGTCTTCTTCGATGGCTTTCTCGGCCGCTAGCTCTTGGTATGGCCTTGGTTCCTTCTCCAGGGCCTGGAGGTTGTCTAGAATCTCAAACGAATTTGCTGATTGTTTTGGCGTTCTTTTATCAATAATCGGGAGAGTCTCTCCCCGTTGTTGCTGGTAGAAGTCCAGCACGCGAGGAAGGAGCCCAACGGGGAATTTGCCCGTACTCCCGAGTAAATGCCGCTTCCCATCCCAGGTGATGAATTCGCCTGCGTCGTTGAAATACCCCTGGTACGCCGCTGAATATTCCGAGCCTTGGATGTGAAAAGAAAGCTCCTTGTCCAGTGCTTTCAGGGTTTCTAGGTCGGTAATATCAGTCAGACGACACGAGTTGTCGTATCGAATGATTCCCGTCATGCTCTTTCAGGTACAACTGGCCAGTTCTGATTTAAAGATCCCATCCCCACTCTCGTGACATGGAGCCCATCTGGGGCTTCAAGTACGAGATTGCAAAGAACTACATCCCTCTCTTGTGCTTGGTATGCCGCACAAGCTAAGGCATTTAGGTTATCTGTGACTACGTGATGAGATAGAGCATTATGAACGGTTAAGCTCGTATCTATGTCTTCTGGCTTGTGATTCACTTCCCAAGTGGATAGAACACGATCCTTGGCCACATGAAAAGACGGAATCATTAATTTGTGATTGTGTTCATAATTCACAAAGCTAACACTCCTGAAATCCTTAATCACATGAATATCAACCTCAATGCCGTAGTTCAGACCATAGTAGGTTTCAAACCAAGGATACTTCTCAAATGAGACAACCCAAGGACAAGCCAGCAATAAGAGTCCGGCAGCTCCGGCACCCAATAAATCTCTTCTCTTCATATCTATCCTTTCTTTGTGACATTTTCGGACAATGAATCTATTGTTCCCTCAGTACCAACTTCCTGAAGAATGTCCAGGTTGCGCCTCTTAACAATAATCCACTCTGGTAGTTCCTCGACCCATCTAGAGTTGAAACCTGACATTCTCTCATGGAAATATTCAGACCTAATTCCCTCAAGAATCAATTGTGGTGGTCCATGTACACTGGCCTTAAAGCTAATGCTTTGAACACAACTTAAAGCTTCCGATCCTCGTCTGACAAGAATGTTCTCAATAGTGGGAACGAATGTCTCGGCACCTAAAGTGACGAATTTTTCAATTAGAATATTGACTCCCTCAGAGAGATCTGGGGTTTCACATTTTTCGATTCTCAACCCTGCAAAATCCGCTGAAAGGTTGGGAATGTACTCCTCAACTTTAGCAGTGAACTTTACAGATTGTAAGTTCCCTATCTTCCACCATTCAACTGGTGTATTATAGGTACTGATAGAATCGTTTATGAATACTTTGAAGTGATCTTTATCTTGAGCATACAGTACTAGGGAATAACGTTTCATTTACCTCCTATTAAGGCTAGACCTGTAAAAGCCCCGAACTTAATAGGCTGTATCAAACCCAATACCATCCACTCGGGTGGCGGTGGTGGTTCGGGTTTGGGTGGCTCAATGTGTAGAAAGTTTGGTGCGAAGAAATGCTTGCACCAAGCCTTAATTGTGTCTGGATCACGTGGAAGATTCAAATCTGTGTTCAGCCAAAGTGGCGAGTACAAATCAATCACTTTTTCCTCCGATCCTGGACCGCTCCACCATGAACCTGAGTAAACGGAGACACCTTACGCTGAATTCTCTTCTTAATCTCCTCTACCTTATTCACGGTTTCCTCGCCAACATCAACCTTCAGCTGCATCTTACGCTCGTCATCTTTACGAGCGGCCGTGGCCATCTTGTTCTTTGCTTCATCTCGCAACTGATCTATGCGCTCCTCTGGAATACCCAAACCAGAGAACATAGAGTACACCTTGATGCAGTTTTCACCAATATCATCTCGGTATACACCGTAGAAAATAGCTAATGGGCTCTCACAGGCATCATTGATCATGTGCTGGGCAAAATCCAAACTGGCAGTCGGAATTTTATTCCACACTTCCTCAGGCGCAACCAACATAAAACCAGCATATCGAGCTTGGCGAATGTCAAAACCAGAGGCTAACAAATTGCTCTTCAGGGATTCTACGATAGCTGTGGCGATTGCCATCTCATCTTCGTAATCTTCAATAGTCATCGTACCGTACGTAGTAAAGCCTTTTCCATCCAGGAATATCTTACCGAATTCGCTAGAATCGAGTACTTTGACACCCTCATCACGTCGACGACTCATGGTATTGAATACATTGATAGGCTCAACGATTGCTTTATTGGAAACAGGGAAGAAATTGAAAGGTCCAACATCGCTGTAAATAGACTCAATCTTGGCGTTGTCCACTATGATAATATTGCTGATCCTACCAGCATTAAACAGCTTGGTGAACTTACTGAGCGTTTGCCAAGCATTGTACTTAAGCTGAGCATCCTCGCTAGCCTTGGGTAAGATGGTTAGAACCACAATAGGTTTGTTTAGCTGAGATAAAATATCAACAACAACCTCGACCGAGCCAGCACCAGATCCTCCACCAAGAGATGTGCAGAAAATGAACACTTGGCTATCACTGAGGTGACGAACAATGAGCTGATTAATAGCTGCACGATATGCATCTGCGGCCTCATAACCGATACTAAGGTCTTTGGCTGAACCACCCAAACCAAAATCTAGCAATAACTTATTCTGCTCGGGAATTTGGATATGTTCCAAATCCTGGGGTGCTGTATTGAAGGCCACAGACGGGTAGCCCAATGCGTGAAATTGCTCTGCCAAACGGGAACCCGCTTGACCTGAGCCTATGACACCAAAGCGAAGGCTTCGCTGTCGTTCTTCTACAATACGTGGTGGCATTTCCTCCTCCTGCGCGGGTTCTGCCGCCTCTGTAGACTCTTCTTCAGCTCTCTTCTGCGCAGCTCGCGCCTTTAGTTTAGCCAATTTTTCTTCATCTACCTGCGGCGTTTCAACTTGTGGTTTCTCTTCTTTCAAATCATCCACAACATCTTCTTTTTCTACAGTTTCTGTCCTAGATTCTGTACTCATCATAACCTCAAAATCGATAACCTCGATATTCTATATCACATGTTCAACACATATTGATTGGTAACATACCACTGACAAGTCTGCTGGATTCCATCTCTGAACTTGAATTGTGGAGACCACCCAAGCGCCTTGATTTTGTCATCGGTCATTGCATATCTGAAATCATGCCCTGGTCTATCTTCAACGTGCTTTAATAACTCATGACCCTTACCAAGGGTGTTGCACACTATTTGAGCCACCTCCAGATTCATGAATTCCTGCTTAGCTGTGATGTTATACACTTCGCCATCTAATCCCTTGTCGATGACATCGAACAGTGCCGAACATGTATCGAAGACGTGTATCCAGTCACGAATCTGGTCTCCCTTGCCATACACTGGAATCTCCTCATTATTCAGCACCCGATGTATGATACGGGGAATGAATTTCTCATTCGTTTGCCAGGGTCCGTAGTTGTTACAGGCCCTCACAATAGAGTATCTCAGATTGTGCGTCTCAGCGGCAGCGCGTACTAGAAGCTCTCCAGCCGCCTTGGTGGCTGAGTAGGTATTTCGAGGGTTCAGGGGAGCATTCTCACTCCAGGGTTCAGACTTGTCATTCGGTAGCGCTCCGTACACTTCATCGGTGCTCATATAGACGAGCTTTGCTCCAATTCCGAGGCACTCATCGATGATGTTCTGTGTTCCCACCACGTTACTAGTGGTAAATGGCAGGGTTGTGTTGATACTCTTGTCTACGCAGCTTTCCGCGGCTCCATGAACAACCACATCCGGATTTTCCTTTTGGAAGATGACATGAAGGGTATGCGGGTCACGCACGTCCGCTATGTAAAACGAGTGGTCGGCGTTCACATAGATATTGTGAATGATGTGCGATTCCCGCACCCTATCAAGACTGGAAATGATATACGGTTTCTTGGCATAAAACACTTGTCTGATGAAATTACCAAAGATAAAACCACCACTACCAGTGACTAAGACTTTCTTCCTCTTTGCCATAAATCCTTATATATGAATTCTGTTAGCTAATTTTACAGCTGAAGATATTAGCGTCTTAGCTAACGCGCGTCTAACTCTAACTGTGACGGTGGGCTTCTTCTCGACTTTCTTAGCTACCTTTTCGTCAACCTTTTTAGCAGATTCTTTTATAACCTCTTTAATCTTGCCCTTCTTAGCTTCATCTTTGTTCTTCTTAGGACAAGCTATCTGCAAATCGGTCAATATCTTTCCGTAAGGTAGAGAAATATCCTTGGAAATGATGGAGGCAGCCATGACTTCCGTCTCGGTAATCTCTTTGGAGCCTTTGGCCATTATGGTTCCGGAAGCGCGCTTCCCTTTTCTGGCCCACTCCCATGGATTTGTGCCTTGATTGAACTGAATACCATACTCTTCCTTATAGTTATCCACAGCTTTATTGAATTCATCTTCTAGTTCTTTCAGAGTCTTGGTTATACGCTTGCCCTTACCCCCACGACGAATACAGCCTTTGGCGAAGGCTGTGTCATCTTCTGGCTCCGCCTTGGGTACATCTGATACACCTTCTAGCACTGACATTGGTATAGGCTCTGGTTTTGGTTCGTCTTCTCCTATGACGTTGACCTTCTTAGGGTTCTGGTTCTTGAACTTGAAAATCTCATTGACCTTAGGATCGCCGTCAATCTCCGTCTTCATCCGATCCTCAGGGGAAAGACTCTTCCAACTCTTCTTATCCTCGCCCTCTTTGACTTTTCGTTCGGCTTGTTCTCTGGTAAACCCAGCGCGAATGAGAGCATCCAGAGGATCGAGTCCACCAGAGAGTTTCTCTTTATCTTTGGGATAATCGGGTTGCCATGGTCCTTTGACCTTCAATCTCTTGGAACGCCCAAAACCTGCCGGATACATTTGGTCCTCAGCTGGTTTGCCGGGACAAGAGATATCCACAGTTGCTCTTGATGGTTTGCTAAAGATCTGCTTTCCGCACTTCTTGCAGACCCATACTCGTTCCATTGCGCGAATAGACTTTCCATTCCTCTTCATTACTTCTGAGGTTTCCTCGAAATCGTGCGCTTGCTTGAACTCCAGGCTGATCATCGGATCCTCCTTGGTTCCCGGTGAAAACGTAATCTCACCACCTTCCGAGAAGAGACTTGCTGGGTCATCCAAGAATATCATCTCACCGGTCTTCGGATTCACAATCTTGGTCTTGTTCAGTACATCCATACGGCGCTTACTTAGTTCTTCAAGCTTGCTTTGGATATCTGCAATTTGAGCAGAGAGCCTCGCTTCCTCAGCTTTCACAGCTGTATCAGCGGCTCGAATATCCTTAACTCTCTGTGCTACAGCTTTTCCTCTGTCTTGCAGCTTCTTCCACTCTTTCATAGTGCTGTTAAATTGCTCTTCGCCTATGTTTTTGTCCTCTGGCGGAATCCGTTTGACGCGAGCAATCAAACCAAGGAGAAACTCCTTGGCGTCATTATCCAGAGTTGATTCGGTGTGTAGTTGAACAACGTGTCGGACAGCCGCATCCAATCTTCCTGGATCCCCAATAGCATCCCTAATCTCCTTGACAATCTCCTGCATCGGAGTGAGTTCAAACTCACGATCGCCTGCTGGTTTGAAAGCCGGCCCTTTGTTTTTGGGTTTATTCGCAATCCACTCAGGTACACCAGACTCGACATCTACTGGTTCAGTAGCTTCAACAACGACATTGCTCAGATCTGGCGTTTCTGTGATTGGAGTACTATTGAGAAACTCATCTACCAACTCTTCTTTGATTGCTTTTAATTCGATTTCCAGCTTCTTTCTGAGTATTTCTTTGTAGCGCGCAGAAAGTGCGGGATCCATTTCGCTCAAAACGTCATGAATAGTTTCCTGAAGTTTTGCCGAAACCTCATCTATGTTATCTTCTGAATACTTCATCTTAACCTTCCTATAAAGCTAGTATCTGTTCTCTTACCGGAGGAATACTTAGCTTTGAACACAAATCTTTCTCAGAAAGGAGGCTTCGATCACATGGCTCGGGTGTATTGACACTTTGAATCTTCAATCCAAGCTTAAACCGTTCATTGAAGTATAGCATCATGTTATACTTATTAACTATCAACGGTGAATGCACATGAAATAGTCCTTCTTGCCAAAAACCACCCCGGATAATATCATCACAGACCCGAGCATATTGCTTGGTTGTGACACCGTTCCAGAGATGATTATTGAAACCTTTTACTTCCTTACCTTTCTGCGATTTGGCCCATTCTATTAAACTAGCCTTCTTATGAATCTCCTCACCTATGATTGAGGTACGAAGAACCATACAGTTATTGGGCTCGCCTAGTGACTTACTCTTTCCATAATCATCCAGAGCATCATGTGAATCAGATTCGATGTAACTACTACCTTTCTTACCAGAGTAGACACAATCTGTTGTGATGTGGATGAGCCGGCTTCCCACAGCCTTGCACCACTTGGCTAGCTCCCACGGAAAAACAGCATTAATCTTCCTGGCTGCGATTGGATCAGCAGCCATGAATGGTTTGATAACTCCGATACAATTGATTACGTAGTCATACAAACCATCTTGATCGCCCAGACCATCCCAGCAGGATTGCTCTAGGGGATCGAACTTTAATCGACACCACGGCTTGCCATACTCTAGACCTTCTGTCCGATACGTGAGACAAACCGAGTGATCAGTGTTGAGAAAATACTGTCCAACAGCACTTCCTAACATTCCTGTGCTACCCAGGATTAGAACTCTTTGACCGCCAACTATATTAGGGCTCATCGGAAAACCTCCTCCCAGAAGCCGGGGATTATGTTCCAATCAAACCTAATATCATCCCCTTTACTCTCATCCAGCGTAGTTGTTGAAAAGAACATTATAACTGTGTTATCTTCTAGATTTTTGAAACCATTGGCATATCCTGGTGGTAAAAACAGAATCGATGGTTTTCGACTAGATAGCACGAATTTTTCTCCAGGTGGTTTGATGGTTAGTACTCCACCGGGTTCATTCATATTATCGCTTTGCACGAGAGGCGCAGCCCCAACAAGAGCAGTTCCTCGCGGTACATAAACAAATTTAGCTTCTAAATTGTGACCATGCCATGCCCTGATCATGTCTCGTGATGTGTTCTCAACTTGGTAGAACCGCTTTATTCCGATGAAACTGAAAGAGTTAAAGAATGTCAGAACACCACGATCATCCACAAAGTTTCCCCCATTAATGACATACGGAACCTTACTACACAAAACCGGATTTGATACTGGATGTATCACAGATCTTAAATGTTTCCAGTACCTGAAGTTTATTATAGCATTTACGGTCTTGGGGCTGATACAGTATTTCTCTGCAATATCTGGTTGCGAAATTCCATCTAAATACAATTTGTGAATTTCCAACACATCAGCCTCTTTTAATTTTGCGCGACCATTCGATTCTCCCTTATTGGTAGTACCGTTGGTAATTTTATCCAGTTCATTATCAATATGTGTACCCCATTTGAGGTTAGAAACGTCGTTATTTAAAGGGTTGTTGTCTTTGTGACAAACCACGTTCTTTCCTGGCTCCTGTTGCAGAAACGCTTTAGCCACAAGTCTTGATACAGTTAAAGTTTTCACCCTGCCATTTTTAGATAGAGAAACAGTATGTTGACCTCTTTTGTTATTCTGTTTCCTTAAAATTTTTCCGTCCCTACGAACTTCCCCAGTGTCAGAAACCTCGTATTCCTCATAACCTACGATTTTCTTCCAGCTTGTCATTATTCTTCCTTTCCAAATTTATTCTTTATGAATGCTTGGTTAGAGTACACAGGATCATTCAAATTTGTGATTCTATTCTCTCTAAATACTTTCTGAAGCTCTAAAATACCATCTTCAAGTTCCAGTGTTGGTTTCCAACCTGTCTGTTGAATTCTGCGATTGGTAACATGATAGTTACGCAAATCCTCGAACTTCATATCTTTGTACTCTATTTGAGCCTCTGGAATAACTTTTCTAATAACTTCTGCTATCTCTACTATCTTCATATTACAGGCAGCCAAGTTGTACAACCCGGAAATATTATGTTGGAAACAATACAAGAAGGCATTGCCCACATCTCTAACGTGCAGAAGAGGTCTCCACTGCTCACCACCAAAAACAGACAGTTTCTGTCCCTCGACCGCTTTTTTAGTGAGAATGTTAACCACCAAATCCAACCTCAACCGGGAGTGGTCATCCCCGAGACCATAAAGAGTACCAAGGCGGAAAATGAGGGCATCTTTCCGATGCTTCAAGATATACTGTTCAGCTGCAAGCTTCGTAGATGCATATGCAGACAACGGATTGGGCTCAGCATCCTCATCTATTAGATTGTCATTGACACCGTACACTGAACAATTTCCAAACACGTTGAGACGCCCATTTCTCACAACGAAGAAATTATGATTATCTTTTACATCTAGACACCAAACAACACCTTTGTATTTTTCGGTGCGAATTTTGTTCTTGGGAACCGTTTTGTTTGCAGTGGCAAAACTGATCTTGAATGCATTCCCCTCAATATTCCGCCCATCTATTTCACTCTCTGAGTGAGTCTTGGAGTAAGTAAACCCATGATTGGTTTTTAGAGCCAGCTCCATCAAACAAGGAAGCAGGCGCTCAGATACCGTGGTGTATTCTGCGCACTTTCCTACGGAAGCGGTTTTATGATTTCCATCACTGGCAATTAACCCATCAAACAATCGAGAAAGTAGTGATGGATGGGCATCTAACATCCACCTTGGTATAGTCTTATCGTGCGCGCTGTTGCCAAATTGCTTGAAGAATTCAACCAACCTCTTAGAACTAACACACACCCTGTCTTTAGTCAGGTAGAATTTGACTTCATACTTTTCCAAAATCTCAAGCAGTCGGTATCTGGCCGGATCCTCTTCCGGCAGACAAAATCCGTTATCATACTTGTGGCATTTCGTTGTTTCGTGAGGCCCTATCTTACCGCATGCCACAAACCTCCCGTAACCATCTCGTTGCTTGAGATATTCTTCACGACGCAACCCCGTTTTGTTCTGCATTACCTTTAAATAAGTTCCGCTATGTCCGTCGCCAATATACAATCCGCACATGTAAAACAAATCTGCTGCATCAATGGTTTCAGGAACATTGTCAGCAGCAAGCCCGTCATCGAATCGATACTCCGTCATTCGATAGCCGGCAAACGAGAACTTGGAGGGAAATTCTACAGACGTAGATGTCTTGCTGAGCGATGATACCTCCTGGTACATCAAGCTATCATTTTTGTCTTTTAACAACAGCTTATGTTCCGGGGTAACTGCGAACGATACCCTCCTACCCTCTAACACCTCCAGGGTGCCGTCGAAATCTTTAATAATTACTCTGTTAATACCCTTCCACTCAAGCTCATTTGTTCCGATATTCACCGTCAATACTTCGTCGTCAACCTTAATTTCGTTGTAGTATACGACACCTCTCTTTGTTAGCAGGCGAGTTTCTATATCGTGACATGTGCTGGGAAACAGAATTCGACCCTGGTA
>PJET01000033.1 GCA_002825515.1 Candidatus Thorarchaeota archaeon MP11T_1
CCCGGCTGGCAACTAGGTGGCAGGGATCTCATTCGTTGCAGCACTTAAGCTGATACCTCACGGCACGAATTTACGATGGCCATGCACCAGCTCTCAGCTCGTCGAGCAAGATCATCAGTCTGGCTCTCATTCGGCTGTCTGGGCGGGTAAGTTTTCCGGCGTTGAGTCCAATTAAACCGCAAGCTCCACCCCTTGTGGTGCTCCCCCGCCAATTCCTTTAAGTTTCAGTCTTGCGACCGTACTTCCCAAGCGGCCCGTTTATCGCTTTCGCTACAGCACCGCAGTGGCTCGTGGCCAATGCAACACTTAACGGGCATCGTTTACGCCCAGGACTACTCGGGTATCTAATCCGATTTGCTCCCCTGGGTTTCGTCCCTCACCGTCGGGCACGTTCTCGACGACCGCCTTCGCCACTGGTGGTCCTCCATAGATCATTAGATTTCACCCTTACCTATGGAATACCGTCGCCGTCTCCCGTCCCCAAGTAAGGCGGTATTCCTACCAGGCCGACCGTTGAGCGACCGGATTTAAGCAGGAACCTACCAAACAGGCTACGAACGCTTTAAGCTCAATAATCATGGACACCACTCGAAGAGCTGGTTTTACCGCGGCGGCTGGCACCAGCCTTGCCCTCTCCTTTCTAGCGGTCCACCCTACGGATCCGCCACAGATGGAGTTATCCCCCATCACTCGGCTTAGCCCACTCGTGCTTTCGCACATTGGTGAGGTTTCGTAACTGCTGCGCCCCGTGGGGCTAGGGACCTTGTCTCAGTTCCCTTCTCCGGGCCACGACTTACATCGCCCGTTCGGGTCATAACCTAAGTGGGCGTTTACCCCACTTACAAGTATGATCCGGTGCCGTCCCGTCCTGCGGCGGTGAGTCCCACATACCTGGAACACCCATTTCAGAGCAACATCATTTCCAGAACGATGCTCCTATGTCGGATTAGCGCCAGTTTCCCGGCGTTGTCCGGCTCCACAGGGTAGATTAACGACACTACTGAGCCGTTCGCGACGGACTCGGATGCGAGCCCGTTCCACTTGCATGTCTTAATCCCAAGCCGATAGCAGTGCCCTCTAGCAGGATCAACTAGAGTTGTCCTAATCATACACGTTTAGCAAGGTGTGACTGGAGTAGTATTCAGTCATCGCGTACAATTTTTTACACACTTTGAACTTAGCTTGATGAAGTACAGGCCTAACGGGGTTAGCAGAGATGGCTTACCCATATTACACCTGCACACTGTTGAGCGTTTCTTAGACCTGAGGGCATTCTGACACTCCTCGTGCCAGTCTATCTCACGTCCGCATCTTGTCGTCGCGTCTGGAAATCACCAGCCATCATCGCTTGGCACTCGCCGACAGCATCCGGCCTGACACCGTATGACGCGAAAGCAAACACCCCCGCGAGGAGTTCTAATAAAAAGCTTTCCAAGGGGCGACATTTCAGGGGCTTGTATAGGTAAATTCTAGCAATTTCTAGCTTTTTCTCATAATATCAACGAATTTTGACAATCTTGCATCGCCCGAGATTAATCTGGTGAAATTCTTACTGGACAGAGCTGCAATCTCGTCAGAGGTTGTATTTCGTAGCTCGGCAATCCGTTCTGCCACAATATGTAGGGCTTCGAAAGGCATCTTCCTTGGAGGTTTGGTTGGACCATCCGTTTCAATGAGAAGCAGATCATCTGGAATCATAGCGATGTATTCCAGACGTTCCTGCCACCCTTTAATCTCCAGTCTATACTCCTCCAAATAGCTTCTATCAACTGCAAAATAGAGGTTTCTGTCAATTATTTTCTCTACAAGTTTCGCAGGACCATAATAGTCATGAATGATAGCTTTCCTAATTGAAAAACTGTCTAACATAGAGAGAACTTCAGATTCAGCACCAGCAACATGGAGAATCAATATTTTGTCAGTTCTCTGAGCAGACTCGAGAAAGGTTTCAAGGAGTCGCTTTTGAGCAGGAAAATGTGAGATGTCATCAGTCCACATCCGATCAAGTCCAATCTCACCAAGCATGAGAGCCTCGTCAGCTAATTTTCTGATTTCTGGTAGTTGGTCAATATGTTCATGTGCGACCATAGGATGTACTCCAAAAACTGGAAGAATCAGTTCTGAACATTTGGCTACTCTGAGGGTGTCCTGATACGAAGGTATGTCTGTTGATACAGAAACCATCAGGACTCCATTCTCACGAATGTCAGTCAACGCACAGTCCAAGTCTTCATTGTAGTAAGTGAAATGATTGTGAATGTCAACCAGCATACTTGCAACCTCAAATTCAAACAAAATCAGAGCGATTTTTGATATCATTGTTCGCCTCAGCGCAGAGAAGAAAAGGTGATGGAAGGGCGGGGAAAAGCCCCGCCTCTCACAGCGGTTTGTTCCGCTTCCTGCAGTTATCGGTAACTTCCATCTAAGAGTATGTAGTAAAATTTGGATATAAAGAAATGATGAACGAATTATCAGGATGATTCGTCTAGAAAAACTATCCGCCGAATACGTCACCAATTCACCCAAAAGTCATAGATGAATCATCCATTGTTAATATGACCTGAACTGACAAGAATAAGACAGGTAGGCGTCACCAAATGCAAAATGGATTATTGCCTTTGATTAGATTGGATCTAATCTTTGAAGTCATAAGCGGGATAATTGCACTGATTGTGACAGTCTATGCTACCAAAGCATACAATCTGACTGGACAAAAGAAGCTTCAAGACCTATCAACGGGATTTCTTGTCCTATCAGCAGGTATGTTTGGAAGAGTTATAGGAACTTGGTATTTCGTTATTCAGCTTGGACTTGAAGATCCCTCAAGTAATAGTATCCTGGCAATTGTAACTATTGCATATGGTGTTTCTAGAATAATGGCTTACATTCTCTTCGTGATAGCGACAAGACCGGTTCGTCATCGAGAACTGGAAACCGAGAACATGAACGGAATCAGTCTACTCCTTGCGGCCACTATACTTGTAGATCCCAATCTTGAAGTTTTAGCAATACTGGTTCTCGTCGTGGTTGTAATTCAAGCCATCATCAATTATCTGTCAACCCGTAGTGGATTAGCTTTCTTTGTGTTGCTTGGATTCTTTTTGATCCTTTTAAGTCACATATTGGTGGCTCAAACCCTTTCGAATCCAGGCATGTATCTCTCAAGTCAATTAGCTCAATTCCTAGGATTCTCGTCGCTTCTGGTCATGCTAATCAGGGCAGGCAGAGCAGAATGAGTAGAAAACGGACCTATCGCTCAAAGATGCGCATCCTAGCAGATATGATGCGCGCTATCCAGAGTGAGGGTGAGGAGGGAGCAGGTCCGACAAAGATTCTCTACACTGCAAATCTATCCCATGACAGACTGACTCAGTATCTTGAGGAACTCATTGACAAGGAGCTCATTAGAGAAGCAGAGCCAGAGAGTGACAATAGAGTATATTTACTGACTGAGAAAGGGCGAGAATTTCTCAGAGAGTATGTGAGAATAGAACGGTTCTCAGAAGCCTTTGGTATCGAAATATAGGTAACTTCAATTCATCCGATTAGACAAGGTTTTAAGACTCGTGCGGCGGAGGATTTTTTGAAGCGGGCCGGTAGATCAGACTGGTAGATCGTCTGATTCGCATTCAGAAGGTCGGGGGTTCAAATCCCCCCCGGTCCACCATCTTCTTCTTTCGCTTTAACAAATGATAGTAGCATTAACGCGATAAATGTGAGAATGATTGAGTAGGAAAATGCCGCAACGGGTGTGTACAAGTCCCAAAGATATCCAATCACAAGGCCTGCGGGAAATGCGCTGATACCCACTGCCATCTGGAAAGCACCAATGATACTAGCCCTACGTTCTTCTTCAACCAAATCTGCGACCAAACTAGTCTGGACCGGATCAAGAGCACCATTCATCAGGCCAAAGAATACAAACATGGGGATTATCATTAGTGGGTCAATAACTAGAAAGACCCATGCTGCAGTAATAATCAAAAAAGCAAAGGATGTGGCAAGAATAGGTTTTCGTCCATATCTGTCAGAAACTCTTCCAAAGGGGTATGCAGAACTAGCATAAACTGCAGTAAAGAGCAAGTAGAGAAGTGTCTGTTGTGGTACTGTGTATCCATAATTCGCAGAGAATAGGATCAATAGTGAGTAACTAAAGGTCGCAAGAGCAAAAATTACTGATGCAGTGAGAAAGATTTTCAGATTTCGGTCAAGTCCTCGGAAATTGACACCCTTGAAGATGTCCTTGCCGCGTTTTTCTTTTACAAATATTATAACAACAATCACCGAACCCGCAGTTGGAACAGCTGCCAGAAGGATTATTCCAGTGTATCCAAGATATTGGAATAGGAAGAATGTGATGATTGTCCCTAAGACCGCTCCTGCAGTATCAAGTGCTCTAAGAATTCCGAATGCACGACCTCTCTCTTTCTCTGTAACGTGTCCAGCCACAATGGCATCACGTGGGGGTCCACGCATCTTACCTAAACGGTCCATTGATTTCCAGATGACAATCTGAATAAATTGGTAGGCGTAGGTTGCTAGCACGAAACCAATCCGTGCTATCATTGAGAGTGAGTATCCTACTGTGATGAAAGATTTCCGCCTACCCGATCGGTCTGATGCGTAACCAGCTCCAAGTTTAGATAGAGATGTGACCATCAGAGCAAGTCCATCGACCATCTGTACTTGACCTTGAGTAAGTCCGAGTTGAGATGTCAGAAATGTTGGCCAGATGGGAGCAATCATATCTGAACCAGTATCATTAAGGAATGAAGCTGCACCGAAGACATGTGCAGGATTGTGTTTCATTTCTTTCTCTGACTGGTTCTCCTCAGTTGTCATTGTCCCACACCAAGATTCTTGTTACTTGCCCTCTCTTATCTTAATTGGAAGTATACCCTATCCAAACCCATTTTACAGGAAACAGTTAGGCATCGATATGGTCGACGTTTTACGCAAAGAAGTCCCATATAGGTTCGATGAAGCAGTGAAGAAGGTTGAGGATGCTTGTGTGAGCGAAGGGTTTGGTCTGCAGCTCACAAAAGGAGTTCATGACATCTTCAAGGAGAAGCTTGGGATTGACAATTATCCGAAATATACAGCAATTCTTGTGTGTAATCCAAATCTGGCAAAGATGGCTCTTGATATATCAAAGGACATGGGTACAATCTTTCCATGCAGCTTCGCAGTCTATGAGGAGGATGGCAAAGTCAAGGTCGCCCATACATCTATTATGAAAGTTGGTGTTGAAACCGGTCTTGCATCTCAAGAAGCTATGGAGTCCTTGATAGAAGAAACTGGAAAAAGAATTCGGAAAGTATGGGATAAGATTTAGCAAATTCGAAAAATTCAGAAGAGCTGGTTTCTCTTTCACAATCATGGCCGAGAAGATTCGTGAGCAGTGGGAGAGCAATGCTGAAGCTTTCTCAAGTCTCATAGATGGAAAAGGAACTCCACACCACAGAAAGATACTCAATCCGTGTGTCGAAAAACTTCTTGGAGATGTAAAAGATAAGAAACTGCTTGATGCAGGTTGCGGAGAGGGCTACTTGGCGAGATATTATGCCAAGAAAGGAGCCTTCGTGACGGCCATTGATTTGTCACAGCGGCTTATCGAAACCTCAGAAAAGCAGACAGAGGAGGAGGGTATTACAGTTGATTATCGGGTGGACAACATTTGTAATATTGAATCAGTCCTCAATGCCGAGTTTGATCTTGTTCTTTCCAACCTTGTCCTGTTGAACATTCCATGCTTAGATGATGCAATCAAGGAGTTCTATAGGGTGCTGAAAGTAGGCGGTTTTCTAGTATTTTCCATTGTACATCCAGCATTCAATTTCTACGGACCTGGTTCATGGCAGATGGGAGAAAAGAATCCGGATACAAATAGGCGCGAAGGAATCTACTTCAAAGTAGACAGGTACTTCGAGGAAAAAGAGTATGAACATTATTGGAAGACTAGAGAGGGTGAGAGATTCCCGGAACCAATCAGTTTTTTCCATAGGACTCTTGCAACATACCTCAATTCACTTACAGACGCAGGATTCCGTTTATTTGAGTTTGCAGAACCACAACCTGTGGATGATGATGATTTTTTTGAGCGGGAGCGTCGT
>PJET01000101.1 GCA_002825515.1 Candidatus Thorarchaeota archaeon MP11T_1
AATCTCGCTTGAAGAGTGGTTTGTGCCTGTTCATTGAGTCTGTTTAGAACTAGACCTTCCAAGCCAGTGGTTACTCCAGAGATTGTTGTTTCGATAGTAGATTAGAATTGGAAGCCAAGCAATTATCATGACTGCGCTAGTAAGTCTATTTGCCATCCAAAAAGCAGCGCCATTGATGGATCCATAAGGAGTGAAAAAAAGCACAAGTGGGCCCACAACATCAAAGGGGTCAATCCATGGCCACAATATAGGATTATACCAGTGCATAGGATAGTCCAGTAGGAGATGCGAGAGAACACCAATAAGACAAGACACAATTAGCATACCAGAAAAGCTACAGGTTTCTTTCAACTCGTTTCTATCAACCTGAAATATTGTGGAGATAATAGGAGGATACAACAACCAAGTGACGACAACTGCAAGGAGTGTACCAACCGAAACAGCTCCTACTAGACTATGGAGGAGAAAATGGTCTGGTAGATCACTAAAAAAAATCCACATTAGTGGGACTTCGATGTCGGGAATTACAGATCCGACAACCAATCCCGGTAACTGAAGTTTCTTGCTGGTCTTAGACAGACCGAATGCAAGAGGATAGTGGAGTGGTGTGATTGGCATTATGACCTGTCTCTTGATGCTCTAGACTCAGTTCATATTTAGATACTCTTAAAGAAGGAACATTGTACCAAAAAGGCAAGGTGTCAAGAATGGGACTATACGAGTTCGACGGAAAAACACCAAAGGTCAATCCTGAAGCCTACGTATCACCCCGAGCCTCTCTGATTGGGAACATCGAGATTGGAGCTGATTCCAGTATATGGGAGTTTGCTGTAATGAGAGCTGACATGAACATAATTCGTGTTGGAAAAGGGACATCAATCCAAGACAATTGTACAGTACACACTACTTTCATGAATCCAACCATCATTGGGGACTATGTCACTTGTGGACATAATAGCGTGATTCATGCATGTGAGATTGGAGACCGGACCGTTGTTGGGATGGGCGCAATAGTCTTGGATGGTGCAAAAGTTGGTAGTGATTGTGTTATTGGAGCCGGATCAGTTGTCACAGAAAGAACAGTCATCCCCGATGGAAGTCTGGTCCTTGGCATTCCTGGAAAGATCATCAAGGAAGTTTCGGACTCAATGAAAGAGGCATTCAAGGCAGGAGCTGATCTGTACATAGAGCTGGGCAAACAACACAAAGCTTCCGAATCAGGGAAGCCCGAATAGACTAGGGAGCAGGTCCATCTGTATCTCGTTTGGCTGCTTCTACGGAGTTAGTTCCACCTGACAAATCTAATATCATACAATGTTTCCACAAGGCTGAGGATAACAACTATGCATCGAAGACAACTATTCCTTATGACTTGTTTCGTCTTGTCAATGTTTGTGCTAGTAGGCACAGTATCCGCCCAATCCAGTCTTGTGGCGAACATAGCTCGAACTGATGAACATGTGTGGGGTGGTAACACTAACAGCTATGTTGCTGACCTAGAAGCAGGCCATTGGACGGTGGTTGTTAACGCAGACTCATTCTGGGGGCTTCAAGTCAAGGTCACTGTTGCTACTGATAGCGATTATACCAACATAATTGCAGAGAGTGGAACAGACTATGGAAACTTCCCCCAAGTTGACTTTAGCTTAGTTTCCAACACTACGGTATATATCGGTGTAACTGAGAATTCTGTGTATTCTGACACTAGCGGGTTCTATAGTGTAGGCGTTTATGATGACGCTCACATTCCAGGTTTTTTCCAATCATTAGGATTCTTTGACTGGATAATCATAATCATAGTTGTATCTGTTCTGTTTCCTCTTTGCATTGGTTTGTACGCGTGTCGACGATCACGTCGGTCGATTCAACCAGTACGAATGGGCCGTCGCAGGAGGATTGACAGCATTCTAATCGAGGCTCCAATGCATGTAATTCCAGATGAACACCAAGAAAACGTTCGGACTCATGGAAGTCAGACAACGACAGTCCGTTTACCACTGAAATGTCCCTCATGTGGTGCTGAGATTTCACATGAGAGTGTGGATTGGGTTGGTCCCCTTGAGGCTCAGTGTGGTTATTGTGGTGGGACCATGAGAGCAACATTCGAGAGGATCTGAAAGAAACCTTGGGGGAGGGAAACCTCCCCTGCTTCTTGTTCTATTGATCAAAGACCTTCAAGAGATAATATCCCTGGAATACAGACCAAAGTACGAGACCATAGATCGCAGTCTTCTGCCAGATTGGAGATGCAAAATACATTGATGCGATTCCAAACAAGCCAACTATGTGAAGGATACAAATGATGACGATGACAAATCCAATCAACCCATAGATGGTCTTGTATTCACTAGTCAATACAGTAGCAACTGAATAAAACAGAATACCCAACATTATGAATATGAAGAAGTAGATTGTAGACCATCCATGCAGAAAAGGTAGGACATCCGCTGCGAAAATGGCAAGGGCTGACAGAAACGGTGCCGATATAAGACAAAAGACAGTTCCAAGTCCGCTCAATACTTTGAGCACCATTGTTTCTGTGAATAATGTACGTATTGTAAAAGTGAATGGAACCAAACAGATTGCCGCACCTGTGCATGCAGTCACGAAGAGAAAGTAGTTCAACATTGATGGAGTGCTATTGATGACTGTGAATCCAAGAGCACTAATAGGGTATTCAAAGAACAAATAACCTCCTGGAAAGGTAAACATCGCAATTGTGGTGAGTACAACCCAGATTGTTCCACAAAGTATTCCTAGATATGCCCCAATTCTTTTCCATGATGGAGCCAAGTTACTTACCTCTCTCTTTGAGTTCCTCCTCTAGAAGCACACGTCTCAGTACTTTACCCACATTACTAAGGGGTAGTGTTTCCACGATTTTGACTTCTTTCGGTCGTTTGTACCCTGCCATCTTGTCCCTTGCCCATTCTATGAACTCCTCTGGTGTAGCAGTTTCTCCTTCCTTCAATTGGATGTATACCTTGACAAACTCGTTACTGGGATCATCATCTCTAGGAATTCCGACAGCGGCTGCCAGCTTTATCTTAGGATGGGTGAACAGGATGTCCTCAATCTCTCGTGGGTATGCCTTCATACCACCAACGTTGATCATCTGTTTCTTTCTGTCACTGATGAATGTGTAACCATTCTCATCCATATGACCGACGTCTCCAGTAAGGAAGAACCTCTTGCCTCCAAAATCGCGCATCACGGCCTCAGTTTCTTCGGGTTTTCTCCAATAACCCGAGAATACCTGTGGTCCATGGATTGCAATCTCTCCAATCTCACCAATTGGCATCTCTTTTGTCCCTGTGTCTATGTCAACAATCTTACAGATGGTGTCGGACAGTGGAATTCCAATTGAACCAAATTTCCTGTACTTTTTGTTTGTTGGATTGATGTGTGTCACTGGTGAGGTTTCTGTGAGACCATACCCCTCAAACAATATCGCCCCAGTCACATCTTCAAATGCCTTAGCCACCTCGGGGGGTAACGGAGCAGCTCCAGAGCCGCATATACTAATCTCAGATAAGTCATATTTCCCAACATTTGGATGATTGGCAATTCCAGCATAGAGCGCAGGCACACAATTGAACACGGTACACTTTGTCTTCTCCAACTCTTCTAATAGGTCAGAGAGTGGTGGATTCCCAGCCCTTGGATCTGGAATGGCTACAAGCTGACCAGCAAACCAGGTCGCCGAGAGCATACTGAGTGTCATACCATAGCTGTGGTACCATGGTATAGCTCCAACATATACCTCTTCTCCATACCGGACCCCCCCCTCTCTTCCTGTATCCTCTTCTTTCAGGTATACCCACTCTATAATCTGAAGTACATTTGTAGTAAGATTGTAGTGAGAGAGTTTTGCGCCCTTTGGTGTCCCTGTTGTTCCGCCTGTATAGATCAGTACTGCAGTATCTCTTGGGTTAATATCGACCTGTGGTGGTATTGGTTCGTATTCAGCTAGAATGTTCTCATAGAATAGAGTCTTGTCCTCTTCATAGTACGGACTCTTGGGTATCTTTCCAAGGAGCCCTCCAATGACCGCTTTAGCTTTAGAGAGGAATGGTTTGATACTACAAACAACTACAGTATGGACCGGTGTTCCCTTGATGGCTTCGTATGCAGTTGGTGTGAAGGTTGGATGGTCGAGTGCGAAAACAATCTTAGATTCAGTGTCGTTCAATTGGTAGTTTAGTTCACCTGCTTTGTACATCGGATTACAAGTCACAACCTTCGCTCCTGTCTTCAGAATACCAAAGAAGATAGCTGGGAAGTGGGGTACATTGGGCAAGAAGATTGCAACACTATCGCCTTCCTTGATCCCTTTACTTGCCAAGAAGTTGGCTATTCTGTCTGAGTGTTCCTTGACTTCCCTGAAAGTCTGCGTTTTTCCCATAAACACAGTGTAAGGGAGGTTTCCGCTCTTCTCTGCTGACCTGTCTAGCATCTCAAACAGTGGTTCCTCTGGATAATCAAGCGTCGGGGATGCAGTTTCAGGCCATGATTCTTTCTTCTGCCAATATGCTTCGTCCATTTCTCAACTCTCCTTAATCTATTCGATAATAGTAAGATAACTTAGCTGTCCAGTATAGCTAAGCTCACTGATATTTGTTGAGGATGCTTTTAAAAGGGGACAAAATGAATGAAAAAGATGAAAGTTGGGGAGGGACAATCCCTTCCCCAAATTCCAATAGTTTTACTTCTTTGCTAGCTCTGCCTCACGAAGTTCTCTCCTGAGGACCTTTCCAACTTGGGTCATGGGTAGTGAATCGACAAACACAACCTCTCTTGGTCGCTTGTATCCTGCCATTTTTTCTTTCGCCCATGCGATGAATTCTTCCTCAGTAGCTGTTTCACCCTCTTTCAGAACAATGTACGCCTTGACGTACTCATTTGTTGGGTCGTCTTCCCTTGGTAGACCAATGACTGCTGCCATAGCCACCTTCGGATGCTCGAAGAAGGTGTCTTCAATCTCTCTTGGATATGCTTTTAGACCACCGACATTGATCATGTCCTTCTTACGGTCTGAAATCACGAAGAAACCATCCTCATCAATGTGACCGATGTCACCTGTGAGGAAATAGCGTTTGCCATTGATGGTCCTCATTACTTCTTTTGTTTCATCAGGTTTGTTCCAATAACCTGACATGACCTGTGGCCCACTAATAGCAATCTCACCAGTTTCTCCCTGATTCAACTCCTTCTTGCCGGTATCGATGTCCAAGATAGTGGCATAGGTGTCAGGAAGAGGCACTCCGATTGAACCAAACTTGCGTAATGACTTGAGTGCAGGATTAGCATGGGTCATCGGAGATGTTTCAGTCAAACCATATCCCTCAAAGAGAGTAGCTCCACTTACATCCTCGAATTGTTTACAAAGCTCAGGAGGCAATGGTGCAGCTCCAGAACCACAGCCTTTGAGACTGGACAGGTCATACTTTCCGACGTTTGGATTGTTTACCATCCCTGCATATAGCGCAGGGACGCAATGCATAATGGTGCCCTTGTACTTCTGTATATCCGCCAGTAGGTCACTCAATGGAGGTTTGCCAGCTCTTGGGTCAGGTATGCAGATCAATGAGCTTCCTATGACATAGGATGCAATCATCGTAAGTGTTAGACTATAGCTGTGATACCATGGCAATGCTCCAACAAACACCTCTTCTCCGGGCTTCAGTTTTTCAGGGAGTCCTCCTTCTTTGGGTTCGAGTTGTACCCACTCATCAAACTGCATAACATTGCTGTAGAGGTTGTAATGAGTCAACATCGCACCTTTCGGGGTCCCGGTTGTACCTCCTGTGTAGAGGATAAGTGCAAGATCCTCTTTTGGTTGAATTGACACATCAGGTGCCTTGGGTTCATAATGCTCTACGATATCATCATAGAATTCTGTGAATTCTTCATAATAGTCACCCTTGGGAATCTTTCCTAGGAGGCCTCCAAGAACCGCTTTAGCTTCTGGTAAGTATCTCTTGATACTACAAATCACGTGCACCTTCACATCTGTACCTTTCAAGGCCTCATAGGAGGTCGGTGTGAAGGATGGAGGATCGAATACGAATACAGCTATCGCTCCA
>PJET01000102.1 GCA_002825515.1 Candidatus Thorarchaeota archaeon MP11T_1
CTGCTTTCTCTTTTCAATTTCTTCAGATTCGCTTAATTCTGCTTTCTTTTCAGGAATGGTTTCCTTCACCTGTGAAATCTCAGTATTAGTTTTCTCTAAGCTCTCGGTTGCATCTCTAAGCTCCTCGTATCCAAGTCCTAGTTCTCTATTGTCTGATTTTATTGTTGATCGAATCTCGGAAACACCTTCATCTAGTTGTCTCATTTGGTTATTCAAATCTTGAAGGCGCAAAGTAGTTTCATAGTAAGCCACCTGTGCTTTTTCTGACATATCCTCAAGTCGTATGATCTCTGCAGTTGTACCTGCTATCTCTCTCTCAAGGGCTGAGAGTTCATTGCTTTTGTCGGTCATAACTTGTTCATTGTGGATAATCTCATCCTGAATAGCTTCGAGGTCCTCTTGTAGAGCATTTCGTTCGCTACTGGTCGCGTCAAATATTGCTTGTGCCCGTTCAAGGTCTCCTTTTACATGAGACACTGCTGCAGACACGATACCGTACTGTTCTGATACCCTAGTTGAGTCTCCACCAGTGATTTGATCGATCTCGTGATCTATTCTCTCAATCTCCATGTCCGTACTGTTAATTCCGGTTTCTACCTCGACAAACTCCTTGACAAGATTCTCTGCCTCTTCAGCACGTTGTGCCAGAGTTTCGTTAATGGTTTCTATCCTTGATTTACCTTTGATAGTACTCCATGCAAGAATGTCAATCCTGTGTTTGCGTATCTGTCCATGGAGATTCTGATACCTGCGCGCATCAGACATATCCTCCTCTAATTTCTCAAGATGTCGACGACGCTCCTGAAGTTGCATATCGACCTTGCCTAGATTCACCTCACTCTCAGCCAGTTTTTTCAAAGCGCGATCTTTCTGCTCATCGTATGCTGATATCCCTGCAATCTCCTCAATCAATTTCCGTCGCTCAGTAGGACTCACCTTGACCATCTGAGCAATCTCACCTTGGAGAACAAGGTTGTATCCATTAGGATCGACCCCAATGGCGCCTAACACATCCAAAACTGCAGAACGGGTCACTACCTTTCCATTGATTCGACATACTGATTTTCCCGAATCATCCAGTTCTCTCTCAACCACAACACGGTCTGCATCTATCTGCAGTTTTCTGTCCTTGTTGTTGAAGTGGAGCTCTACAACAGCAGACTTGGCTTTGGGTGGCATATTTGGTTTAGGGGGAGAGTATAACAAGTCTGAGAACACAGTAGCACGGAGAGTCTTTGCGCTGAGTTGTCCGAGAACGAAAAGAATCGCATCAATGACGTTCGACTTTCCTGAACCATTAGGTCCTACAATGCAGGTGAATCCTTGACTGAGCCTAATACTGACTGAATCTCGACCGAACGATTTGAAGCCTTTGCATACCAGCTTCTCAATGTGAACCAAGTCCCGTTCCCTTCCGGCAAGTTACAATCAGAACAACCCTAGCGTGACCAAGTGTGTCATTCCGATGTTACACAGTCCTAAATACGGTTGGTATGACCCTAATAATACTCCAGCTACATCTGGATTACGTATTCAGGCTTAGTGGGCATCCTCTAATGTATTGAAAAGTGTAACTCTGGTGACTTTTTGGGGTGTGTTCTAACTAACTATTTGCAGGAGTGCTCTTCTTAAAGCCATCCGAAGAAGCCCTAATGATTCCCTTGCGCCTTCGCCTGCAATTCCTGCCAACACAATCTTTACGTCGCCTAGGATGACAATGAACCCGTTGTCCGATGCAATACTAACTTCCTTCAGACCCCCCTTGTCCAGACCGGCGGAAAGCTGGGAAGAATTAGCTGCTATCTTCACAGCAAGATCAGCAACATCAGAGTGCTTTGTTCCTCCGCTGATTGTATGCCCGAATAGTACCTTTCCCTTGGCATCACATATGACAATACCTTCCAAATCCGCATTAGCAGCCATCGTTTCCGATATAACTTGTTCAATCTTTGCTTGATCCACCATCTGTGAGTTTTCCTCCCATGAGGTCCTAATTGTCTACCCTGCAGTTCTGACATAAGGTGTGTAAATATCTTACGCGTCGGTGCTCAATTCCGTTTTTCGCGTAATTGTTTCATTTACTGAGATATTTTCTACGTCGAATTACTTAAAACGTCTCACGCAAAGGTCAGCCGAATTATTTTGGAGACAAGTATTAGATGCCTATGTTGAGAACCAGCTCAGAATCTTTTCCAGCTTCGAAGAAGGTACTGAGCGATATTCCGTATGTCTTGCGTGTAGAATTTGGTCATCTTGCGCATGAAACAACAAAGATTGTAGGAAAGCCCATAGCATGCCACAAGTGTAATGGGTTCCTTCTTAGTGTGGACCAAATCCAAGAGGACCCAAAGGTGGGCAAGCACTTCATGTGCCTATTCTGTGGGACTCTAAACGTGATAGTGGGGGATGTTTTCATAGCAGGTGATGACACTGATTTCACCATTAAACAACCCCCAGATACAACTACTGAAACCGATACAATATCTGTAGGTGGACGCTCATTTCTTGGACTCATTGATGTTTCAGGATCAATGGCTGGAGCGAACTTGGCTGCAGTCAAACGCAGTCTAACCACATCAATCGAAAGTCTTGCGGCAAACGCACCAGACACCATGTTCGGTCTGATAGAGTTTGAGAGCTCGGTCATTGCCAGAAATCTGGAAAATGGAAATCCGGTTGAACTTCCGAGAAACTCCTTTGCAAGCCTCAAGGACATAATGGAGGCAACAAAGACTCTACTTGACCAAGTAAAATTGGTCGGTGTTGGGAAGAATTCTGATAAGCTGAAAAAGCATGTTCAGACACTTCGTGACCAAGGTGGAACCGCTTTAGGTCCTGCTGTTGGAATGGCATATGTCATTGCCAAGCATCGTAATGTCGGAAGAGTAGTTCTTCTTACTGATGGACTAGCAAATGAAGGGATTGGCGCTCTAGAAGGATACCAAGTGACTCCTCCGAGTAAATACTACGAGGACCTAGGAAAGATGTTCATGGAACTAGGTACTGCAGTGGATGTTGTTGGTATTGCATCAGGAGCAGGTATGGAGCTTCAGACACTGGGTCTCTTACCAGAAGCTACAGGTGGTCAGATGTACTATGTCACACCAAATGAGCTTGACCGAAGCCTTTCGGAATTAGCTGGAGCATCACTTCTTGGTAGGGATGTAGAGGTTCGTCTTATCACACCTCCTGGTGTCAAGATCAAAGATGCATCTGGAGTTTCGCGCGCGGTTGTAGACCAACTGAAAAAGAAGAGCGAGAGTAAGATTGGAGTTGTCGGAGCAGACCATGAGCTCTACTTTGAGGTCGAACCTGAAAGGGAAATCAAAGAGTCCGAAGTGCCAATACAAGTCCAAGTTGCTTACACTGATGAAGCGGGTGCTAGACGTATTCGTGCAGTCACCACTAAACTTCATGTTTCAAAGAATGAGGAAGAAATCATGAAAACTCTGGATCCAACAGTCGGTGCCACATTTGTGACACAGAAGGCTGGTGAAGAGTCCTTCCGCGGTGACAGAGAGAAAGGTCGCGCCCGAATCGCTTCATACAGAAAGGCTCTGAAGACAAAGGCGAAGGGAACTCCTGCTAGTGTTCAAGCAATGCTAGACAAGACTGACAACGTCTTGAATAACGAGGATAAAGAGATAGCTCGCCAGGAGGAGATGCTAGCAGAAGCACCATCAGCCGCACCTTCCGGAGCAGCAGATGAAGCGTTCACTGGCAGTCTTGCTCAATCGAAAAGAAGCTCAAAGAAGCTTTTTGACGATGAGAAAGGAGCATAGCTCAAGATATTACAATCAGAGGTCGTGCATTATTTTCTCGCACGACCACGCTCTTTTTTCTATGTAACACAATCGTTCATTGTTTTTTGAACACTCTCATATTCTCCCAAGAACGACACTGGAATCAATTCTATGTCGTGATCTAGTGTTTAAAATTCCCTCTGAATTGTGTAACACAACCCCAAATATTCTTCAAATGCGCAAATGAAACCAATGGACTGGTAACATATCTCCACAAGTCTAAAATAGTCAACTGCGGCGTAGATGTTAAGGCACAGTTGAAGCAGCGAGGATTCTGCACGTTGATTAGCCAAGAAAAACTTCAAGGGATTCTTTCCAAGATAAAGTCGCAGGAAGGAGTCCGAGGAGTTGTCGTGACTAACATGGACGGTCTACCACTCAGTAGTGATTTAGACCCTGAAACAACTGAGAATGTTGCTGCAATAATCACCTCCCTCGTTGGAAAAGCACTAGATGCTGTGCGAGAACTTCGAGAGGGGACACTGTCATTCCTGACCTTGGACACAACCAAGGGTCAGATTAACATCGCACCGGAAGTGAACGAAGGACTTATCCTAGTAGTCCTTAAGAACACTCAGTAGGAAAATAAGATAGAGGTGTACTATTAATGAGTGATCCAAAAGCCTTCGACAAGATCCTCACGGAAATCATCAGGCAAGACAAGGGCATAAAAAAGGTCATTCTTGTTGACAAGACAGGCCTAACTATTGCCAACGTAAGCAAATTAAGCTATTATCCGGTGGACGTCGATAGCATCGGAGCAATAGCCAGTGCGGTCTTCTGTGCAAGTGAGGAGCAGGGCAAGAACCTGCAGATTGGGGAGCTTGAGATAGTCACTTCAGAGTTCTCAGAGGGCAAAATTTTCGCCTCAGCCTGTGGGAAAGGTGTACTCTGTGTTGTTTCAGAGGCAGAGGTGAATATTGGTCTGATCCGGCTTGTGATGAAGAAGCAAGGCGTACAACTAGCTAATGAGCTTGACAAGTTCCTCGCAGTTGAGCCACTCTCTCCGAAAGAAAGTGAGCTTGACGAAGAGGACCTGAAGTCAGCCTTGGCTGAACTAGAACGAGTTTGAAGCAAGTAGTTGTATTCGCATCTGGCAGAATTGCTCTTTAGTGAGTATTAGTTCTGGAGACTGTCTTGTCGCAGTTCTGACAGACAATCTAATCCCTGTCTTTTGGAATTTCATTCTCGTATTTGGCATCGCAGTGGGGACATGCAAGTCGTACGAAGTCACCTGGGTTTCCGTACTGAATGATTTTGCAGGATTGACATTTGTACGAGGGAACGTAGTGCATCTTGAACACCTCTGAAACACCCCTTGTCCATCTCCTTAGACATTTACTCAAGTGGCGAACTTTGATTGGGTGTCAGATGTGCGCCTCATGATATCAAGTGGAAACCGGACGATATAAGATTGCCAATAAAAAGAGTCGGGACATGGACAAATGGCGCGAATACTGATCTCATCACGCCCTCACACAACTAGAGATTTATACCACTGAAGAATGATTGGGGAATTAAATGACTAAACCAGTAATATGGGTCGAAGGCATCATAGGAGCTGGAAAGACCGAGCTGACTAAAATCCTATGCAGAGAAATGAATTTCGAGGGGCTCTATGAACCCGTCGATCAGAACCCCTACCTTAAGATGTTCTATGAAGATATGAGTAAGTGGGCCTTCCCCATGCAGATACTATTGTTACACAAACGATTTGCCCTTCAGAAAAGGGCTGCATACTCAGCTTATGTAGATGGAGGTCCCGAGGGATACATCGTAGACCGTGGACTCCCCGGCGATCGGGTATTCGCCAAGCTATTGACACAGCAAGGTCATATAGAGCAGATAGACTGGGAAACTTACGAATTGGCTTACAATATAATGCATCAGTCGTTGGTGGCGCCCAATTTGCTGTTGTACCTTGACGTACATCCAGATGAAGCCTACCAGCGAGCGAGGAAAAGAGCAAGGGACGAAGAGAGTCCCATGCCAGATGACAGCTTCAGAGAATACCTAGGAGAACTGGAGCGTGAGTATCTAATACTTCTCGATGAAATATACCAACAGAAACATCACTGGAGCAGAGGGATGAAAATTCTTAGAATCCCTTGGAGAAACATAGACATGGACAATCCAGACAAAGACAAAATACAGGCTCTTGTAGCCAAGATTAGAAAAGAATTAGAATGCTTGTGACCGGTGCTGGAGCTCAGTTCTATATACAGATTAATCATGTTTTACCCTGCCAAATGTATGGATAGGGACATCCATAAATCGACAATC
>PJET01000233.1 GCA_002825515.1 Candidatus Thorarchaeota archaeon MP11T_1
AGTTAAGAAGGGCTTCAAAAGGTCTGTCTGAACCCCAAGTATCGCCATCAGTGTTATGTCGTCTAGTCAAGTAGGCCCCTGTAATATCTTCATAGAACCATCGAATTAGTGGATAGATGCTGCTGTACTCGATGAGATTGCTCCCGTTCATTACCGCATAGTATGTTGTGTCTGCACTAAGAATTACAGACTCAATGACACTTGCCCATGTTGCAGTTAGTCCCACGTTGTTCAACTGCACAGAGGATACCATGTTAGTGGAACCATTCTGGTAATCTGATCTAATGTCGAGGTATGCATACATTTGATTTAATGGATCATAGGTCGGGGAGTCATATAGTATTGACAAATTCTCCAATTTACCGTAATGACTCATATTATAGAAACCTTGAGCTAATTGGTCATAGTACAAATCCATGTCGTGCTCAAAAATTCTAAATCCCACATTACTTGGACTACTACTTTTCCCAACAACTTCACATTCAGATTGGGCAACAACTCTAGACGCTGAAATTTGAACTTCATATAATGACCATCCAGGAATGTGATATGCTGAGAAATCCACATTTTCTAAATGTGAAGCTGTATCTCCAAAGCTATTCATTAGTGCGAAATTCAAACCTTGAATCTCTCTGCTGTATTGCATAACCGAACTGACCTCATCACCAACATTTCCTGCTGATGATATTATATTATTATCAAAAGGTCTTGGACTAGGTAGTCTTGAATATGATAAATCACTATCCATAGTTGTAAGTGACATTGGCGTACAAAAACATAGGATTAGAATTCCAAGAAGTGGTATAACAACTCTAACTCGGATTTGAGTTTCTTTCATGCGAACACACTCTGTATTATACGGCGGGTCACTTACCGGGCTCTTACAACTATCCTAAACTTATTTCCTCTGATTTGAAAAAGAGAGCTACTATGTACCCATCTCGAAAAAACGTCAAGCCTGTCACATTTATGTATAATATGAGGGTCCTGTGTCCGTTGACTCTTCTGGTTTAGGACCTGGTTGACCTGTAATCTCATTCAGGAGAGTAATCACCATATCAATAGCTCCATGGAGCTTCCGCATGGTTCTCCAAAGCCTATCTTCAGTGAAGGCATCATCATAGATTCTATCAGAAATGACAAACCCCGGTCCTGGAGGTTGAGGTCCAGGTTGTCCAGGTCTAGGTTGGATGAAACCCATCGTAAGTCCTTCTTGAAAACTAAACTTCATAGCTTTGACTTGAAAGTCACGCATCTTTTCTATAGTGAGGAGCTTCTGATGCTGTGGTGATATCATGACCTGTGATTCAATCTGTAAATACCTCTGATCATTTGGTCGAACGACTGTAAAGAAAAACCGATGAAATTTCACTTTGAACAGGAACTCTGCACGTGGATTCGAAATCGTTTCTACCTTTGTTCCCTCTCGTGAGAACCAGTCACGCACTGAATCCTTGATGAGGTCTGATTGATTCACAATTACTCCTCCGGATAATGTAGGCCAGTTATGTCCATCACTTAACGCTTGTGTTCTCACAACTACTCCTTGTATCGTTGCACCTTATCATATCCCGATGGGGCGATATCTGCATAGCATGTGATTTCATCCCTTACAGACTTGATCATCTCTGTGTTGCCCTGAGTTGTGATTAATCGTTCTTCTGAGTTTCGCCTCGCTAGGACAACTCCCCATGGATCAACTATTTGACTATGACCAAAGTACGTCTTACCGTCGAAACCAAACCCAATCCTGTTGACCGCGGCAACGTAAATCTGGTTTTCAATTGCTCTTGCTCTCACTAGAGTGTTCCAGTGTTCACTTCTTGGGTCTGGGAAAGCTGCTGGAACTAGAACGAGTTCTGCACCCTCCAGAGCTAGCTTTCTAGTAACCTCTGGAAATCGAATATCGTAGCATATCTGAACTCCGACTTTGGTGCCTGCGCAATCAAAAAGGGCTAATGAATCTCCACCCTTGAAGACGTTCCGTTCCTCTTGAAATGGATGTATCTTCCTATACGTCCCTATTACTTTGCCATTTGTATTTGCAAATACTAATGTGTTGTAAAACTTGTTTCCACTGCTCTCGATTCCAGTACCAACAGTATATGCTTTATACTTCTCTGCTATGCTTGACAGGAATTCGGATGTCTTACCCGGAATTCCGGGACCCTCTTTATGATAGTCTTCATGACGAAATCCAATTGCGAATAACTCGGGGAATAGAATAAACCGAACTCCTTTTCCTGGTCTATACTGCTCAAGAAGTTGTCTAGCTTTTGTAAAGTTATGCTCCCGTTTTCCTTCAACGCAGGGCATCTGAACCAATGTCGTTGAGAACTCCATAACACATCGGCCCCTCAGTGAATCGAGTACTAGATAAGGTAACCGAATCAAGAATAAACCTACATCATAACGCTTAATTGCCTGTCCTCCGGACGAGCTAGTGAAAGCTCGTGCTGGAAGTGTATCCATTTTGGTGAATGAGGTTAATACTGAGCCAACGGGCAAGAAGGACATGCCAAAGACATCATACTCTAAGCCCTCTATTGGGGCAACTGGTAAGACAGGGAGCTGGCGGACCTTCGATCCATTAGTCAACTATGATGAGTGCAACAAGTGTCGCACTTGTTGGCTTCATTGTCCAGAGGCTGTTATCAGCATAGGTGAGGATGATTATCCCGTTTGGGATTTCGACTATTGCAAGGGCTGTGGCATATGCGCAGAGGTATGTCCAAAGAAATGTATTGAGATGGTACGTACCTCGGAGTCACTTGGAGATTCACTCCCCGTTGGAGGTGCAGAGGGATGAAGACAGAAATAATGAGCGCAAATTATGCGTCTGCTCGGGCTGTGGTTTCTGCACGAGTTGAGGTTGTTGCAGCATACCCGATAACACCTGCAACCACAGTTCCAGAACAGATTGCTCTTCTGAATGAGAAAGGAATCTTCAAAGGGCAATTCATTCGTGTAGAGTCGGAACACTCTGCAATGTTTGCTTGTATTGGAGCCAGCTCTACTGGAGCTCGAGCATTCACAGCCACATCTTCAAATGGTCTACTTCTCATGGATGAAGCACTGCATTGGGCTGCTGCTGCAAGATTACCAATCGTACTGAACAACGTCAATCGATCTGTGTCTCCAAGCTGGAATATTCATGTTACTCATGATGACTCTTACTCTAAGCGCGATACCGGTTGGATTCAATTCTATGTAGCAAGTGTTGATGAACTATATCACACTATTATTCAATCTTTCAAGCTCGCAGAAGATGAGCGTGTTTTGATGCCCGTGATGGTCAATTCAGATGGTTTTGTATTGAGTCACACTGTTTCGCCCTATGACTATCTTGAGCCAGAAGAAGTCGACAAATTCCTTCCTCCCTACACTCCTCCTCACTGGGTTATGGATCCTGAAAATCCTGTTAGCCATGGGAACATAGTATTTCCTGAACACTATGGAGAGTTTCGTAATATGATGCACGAGGGCACAAAAGCTGCCCTTAAGGTCTACGAGGAAATAGAGAAAGATTACAAGAAACACTTTGGGAAATACTTTGGAGGTCCAATTGACAGCTATAGGTGTGAAGATGCTGATGTTGTCTTCACATCCCAGGGATCTATGGGGGCAGAAGCGAAAGATGCTATTGATGAGCTTCGTGATGAGGGATACAAGGCCGGAAACGCTAGAATTCGAATGATTAGACCCTTTCCAGTTGAAGAAATCCGTCAGCTAGGTAGCCATGTTAAAGCATTCTCAAGCTTTGATAGAGGAGTTTCTTATGGGTTCGGTGGACCAGTGGCCAATGACATTCGTGCATCAATGTACAATACCAACTACAGACCCATGATTAAGAGCTATATTGGAGGTCTTGGTGGTCGAGATATGACTATACAAGACATCAAGGCTGTGATTTTGGACACATACAAAGCCGTAGAAAGCGGTGAGCTTGGTCCTGAGGAGACCTGGAATGACCTGAAGGAGTGAGTGAAATGGTAGCAACTAAAGAAATGCCTCTCAAAGAATATGTATTGAAGGGAAATGCGGCATGTGCTGGTTGTCAGGACATGGTCGCTCTTAGACACGCACACAAAGCACTCGAGGGTGATGTAATCCAGGTGGTTCCTGCGTGTTGTACAAGTGTAGTTCAGTCTCTCTGGCCAAAGAGCGGTCTTGGCATTCCTGTACTTAATACTGCATTCATGGCTTCTGCCGCGACAGCATCAGGTGTGAAAGCAGCACTGAAGGCAAAAGGCAACGATCATACGATAGTAATGGTATGGGCGGGTGATGGCGGAACTTTCGATATCGGGATACAAGCTTTAAGTGGAGCATTCGAGCGTAGAACTGATTTCCTCTATATCTGCTACAATAACCAAGTCTACAGCAATACAGGAACCCAACGGTCTGGAGCAACACCATTACATGCTCAGACCACAACAACTTGGTTCGGGAAGACAGAACCTGAAAAGATGCTTGACTTCATCGTGGCTGCTCACGAGCCAGTGTATCAATTCACTGCAAACACCTCATATCCTAGAGACCTATTTGACAAGTTCAAGAAGGCACGTGAGTTCGAGGGACCAAAGTTTGGACATATTTTCCTCCCATGTCCACAAGCATGGAACTATCCAGTAGAAAAAGGAGTTGAGATAGGTAAACTAGCTGTTGAAACTGGTTACTGGATTCAATGGGAACGTGTAGGTGATGAGTTCACACTTGGTATGCACAGCAAGAGATTCCAAGATCCTGAGAAACGAAAACCCATAGATGAGTTCCTAAAAATGCAAGGTCGTTTCTCACATCTGTTCCGACCTAAACGTGACGATAAGAAAATCAAAGAGTTCGAGGACTTCATACAGCACAGATGGGACATGCTGATGAGGACATTCACATAAATCTACATAATGGGCGATTGAAGAGATTCAGTTAGTTCTGGTTTTGAAGAATTAGGTAGGTGAGACCGCCTGCATATGCGGAAACAATTCTCTTAATGCGATGTTCATCATCTAGATTTCTCATTTCTCCTATTGAGATGTCTGATCTTGCAGATTCTTCAGCAACAAATCTGGAAACCCATGGTAGATCCATAAGTGCATCTCCGACATCTAGAAGTTGTAGAATTCGATATGCTGTTTCAAAACAAAGAGCTTGTGCGAATCTCTCCGATTCATCGCCAAGTGTTTTTTGGTGCCTTTCAACAACGTCGATGATCGCGTCGAATGCATCATTGATCTGATCTACTACTTCGTCTGATGAAACTTCCTCCAATTTGTCCTCCGAAACTTGATGTTTCAATGAAGAGAGTATAATGCGAAAACGACGTTCGGGTGTAATTTGAGGTTTCTCTCCACTCTTTGCTTTCTGTTTATACTCATTTAATTCTTCAAACAACGCAGTTCCAGGGTCATCAGCAGCAAGAAGTCTATCCGTTATTTTGCTATTTTCTCCAGTTAGCAATTTAATGAATAGATCAAGTTCAATATTCTTGCTTTTCCCATGCCGTATTCGATGTATTTCAGAATAATGTTCTGTTATCTCTTTCAATAAGAATGAACTGAAATCACGTCGAGTCCATGGAGTCATCTCTTCTGTAGTTTCGTGCGTGTATGTAGAACATGTAATCATCTCTGAGGTGGTTTGTTGCAATATATTCAACGTTGAAAATAACCCATTACAAACCTTGGGATTTCCAATTAATGGCCAGTCAAAAGGTCGTACGACTGCACCACCCGTTATTTGATTCTTTAACATTGACTTAGCTTGCATTGTTATGATGTATGCAGATGTTTCCTCAACAAACTGGTCTAGATCAAGGGTGAATACCCTATCTAAATTAAAGGTGTGTTTGGTTGATCGCATTATCATCAACGCAAGAAGTGATCTAAGGCGCTGTGTTCTGATCGCATCATCAATTGTATACCCTCTACCAATTGGATTTGGTTCAAATACTATATCATGTATCCCCCGTGACTCCATAGCTTTGGACATATAATGTACTAACAAATCACGTGATTTGTCTGAGAACATTAGGCTATTGATGAATGTCTTAATACC
>PJET01000103.1 GCA_002825515.1 Candidatus Thorarchaeota archaeon MP11T_1
TTAATTATCTCCAACGCAACCTTTGATGAGGTTCTAGACTAAGTATTAGATGTGTGTCCTGAATTTCTCATTGTTTTTCTTGCATAGTATCTGGATTACATTTCTACCCGTGTAAATGCATCCTGGTACTCCACCACCTGGAAGTACCCAATGACCAGCCATGTAGAAATTCTCGAGACCTGGAAGTGTACGAGAAATGAGTTCAGTCAATGTACTTCTTGTCATCATCCAGCCCATGGGTGAGCCTTTGTCATTCAGTGTGTATCTCCAAGATGTAATTGGAGTTGCTACGTCAGTGACTTCAACCTGAGATGTGATTCCAGGATAAAAGACCTCAAGTCGTTTAATAATCTCCTCAGCCACCTGTTTCTTGTACACATTGTATTCATCACGATTTTGTCGGAGTTTGTACCAGAACTCCCAATCAGTTTCAAGCATGACTTGAATGACACTCTTTCCTTCTGGAGCAAAAGCATCACTATAGTTGAGAATTCTAAGAGGAAGGTACGAAACCGATCTCCCAGCGTATTCCAGAGGCTCCTTCATCGTTAATGCCATGAATGGAGCTCCTTTCTCAAACTCTCGGTTCAATCCATAACTCACAACGAGAATTGGATCAAAAGGTTTCCATGTGTCATATCGCTTCTTGATCTTATCATCGACATATTTACCCTCAAGAAGATCGAAGATAGTGCTTCTACCATCTGCAGCAGACACAACCACGTCAGCCCTGTGTTCTGTCCCATCCTCAAGAACGACACCAACAGCAACATCGTCTTCGACTATTATTTTCTCAACTTTCGACCGATATTGTATGTGACCCCCGAGAGATTCGTACTTCGCAACGATAGCTTCCACAAATTCGTGACACCCTCTCTTAAACAGACCAAGATGACCACCAGCGATAGAGGCAAGAATCATGATCACGAACCAAAAAGCCACATCAGGTGAGAAAGCATATTTGATGACTGTTTGAAGGATTGGAGTTTGCAAGTGTTCCGAGTATCCAGCTGCTGTCTTTGAGTACTTGCCAGTGAAATATTTCATGAAACTTCGCATATTCCACATATCTTTCAGTGTATCAAAACGGCCTCTCATCTCAGGAGCTGATACACTCATACCCAGATCAGTCAATAGAGGTGAGTCCTTCATCCAATCCACTTCTTTGATGAGTTTTCGAATCTCATCTGCATCATCAGGCGCGATTGATATCAGGTCTTGCTCTAACTTCTTGAGATCAGAGGTGAATTCGACAATCGTAGATCCATCCTCATCAACAAAACGAAGATAGCTAGTCATGTCTTCAATCTCATACGAACCAACAGCACCAATCTCGGAATAAACATCATAGATTGGAGTGCCTGGTTTGTGGCATATCAAGAAATGCACTCCGCCATCTATCAAGTAGTCCTTTCTTCTCCATACAGCAGCAACGCCACCAGGTTTGGTGTGATGCTCAAAGATTTTACTTTCATAACCATTCATCTGAGCATAGCAGCCTGTTGAGAGTCCTGCTAATCCCGCTCCAATAATGATCATAGATTTCTTAATCATTATACTCAATCTCCCTGTTCGTTTTGCATCGATGTGATAATCTGCTCCATAATGTCATTCCAGATTTTTGCCACTGAAATTTGAGAAGAAATGGCTTTACTCAAATCTGAGTCTTTTTTCAGATTCTTGGACCGAAGAGCCTCCATCTTCCCGATGTAATCCTGATTCACAACCAAAAGCTGTTGGAACATTGAAGAAACAATATTTGAAGAGGAAACAAGTTGGTATTTGTAGCCAGATTTCCTGGAACCAGTCTTCAGAATTATCCCATAGTTCTCCAATATTCTTAGTGCTCTATTGACTGAAGGGACTGAAGTTGGGTATTTAGTTTCAGGGAACAGTTCTTTCAAACGTTCAGAGATACCTTGTTGAGTCCATTCCTTCTGTTCCAATTGAAGAAGACCTTCAATCCATCCACAATACTCAGGATATCCATAGATTTCATACGTCTTACCTATAGTTACTAGGAACTCCTTTCGCAAATCACTAGATATCACAGACGAATCCTCAAGAAATTATTAGCATCAAAAGAATATAAGGATTTCAGATTTTTGAAATTCTGAAATTATATAAGGATGACACACAAAGAAAATGAAAGTGCCATGATGAAACAGGGCATCATAGCAAGACAGAGTATAGTAATTATCTTAGATCATTCTTCCTCGACTCAAGCATCCGAGTAATCTCATTGCGGATGGAACGAGCCATCACGAGGGCCATCTCAACCTTCTCAGGAGAGGACGGACGTTCTCCTACAATAAGTATTGGATCATTCAGAGCCTTGTTTGCTTCATCCTCGAGCGCGCTCGTGTCAGTTCCTGATGATGCAAGATCTCCAGCAATATCTTTGATACGTGATAAGGTTGCCTTCAGGTTTTTCTTCTTTGCAGCTTGTGTGTCCCAATCAGCGAGAGCATCTTGAACCTCGGTTTCAAGTTTTTTCTCTTGACTAGCAAGGAAACTAATCACCTCGTCATAGGCTGGAGAGAGCTTCTTGAACGCGAACTCCTTCTTCTCAGCGTCTCGTTTTTCAGAGAGTCTTCTCATCAATTCATTGTCACCAATTAAAGCATCAATAGTGTCAGTCATATCATTGACGACCCGGATTCTGGCTTTAGCAAGATCAAGGTTTCCTTCATCAATGTCAGACCGGCTCTGCCTCATGGTGGCAATCATACTATCAACAATTCGAATCAGGGGTTCGGCCTCAAGTTCAGACGTTTCAATAGCTTCTTTGAGTAGACCAACTCTACCATCTGTGAGATCAGCATCACGTGTGAGTTGTTGACTAACCTTATAGTCTCTCAACATTAACGATCCAGGACCAGCTTGGAAACTGAATTCAGTCTTCAGCTTGTCACTATAAGAACCTCGAAGCAGAATCGAGAACTCTTTCTCACCAACAAGAGGTTGCGCGGATTTCAGTACAACTGAGATGTCAAGAGTGTCTCCTGGTGGAAGTAAGCTTACTGTTTTGGTTCGTTCACCAGAAACCAGATTCAACCCCTCATCTACATGCCACTCGACTGAGAGTCCAATAGCTTCACCATCACCAGTATTCTTGATCATAGCTCGGACGGGGAATTCCTCTGTGAATGTGACATCATTAGGGAGAACAAGTTGCGATGACAGTTTTGGAACTTTGAGTTTCCCACGTAGGAGTTCCCGAACCATATCCAGACCCTTGTCCACATATTTGGAAAATTCTTGACTGTTGGCACTAGCCAATGCTGCCTTTAGCTCAGTAACAGCAGCGTTTTCAGCAGAAGCAAATGACTCCAAGTTAACTGATTGAATCGCACTTTCAAGCATCTGAGGGATTTGACTCAGTCTCACTATAGCAGGAAGACGTATCTTTGAGGCGTGTTCTGCAACAAATCCTCGGGCTTTGTAAAAGCCATCAGCCTCCTTTCCAACCATTATATACATCATACATGCAGTCATTGCAAGAGCTGTACCTTTACTGGTTTCGGAATCTTCACCCCACATGAGATGTTCTGCAGATGCATTAAGGAGATCATCAGCAGCTCCCTGATATGATTCTACAGCTCTAGAAGCCTCTCCAAGTTCAGAGAATACATCACCAGCTGCACACATGTTGATTGCAGCCTTCTTGTAGGTCTTAGCACCGCGGTATTCATTAGCAGACTTCAGAAATGCTTCTGCCGCCAATGCATATTCCTGCTCAGCAGTCGTCAAATTACCAGCCCGCTCTGCTTCGGCAGCTCTCTTCAAATGTTGACTTCCAGCAGACTGCCTTATAGCGTCCCTCTGTGACTCCTCAATCCATCTTTTCGCTCGCTCTTCAGACATCTTGAACCTCTCTCCTGCGTGCACTGTTGCCATTTGAGAGTCTATGCGTGTCTTGCTTTTTCAGAGCATAGAACATTTCTCAAATGTGCCACAGTCTTGACGAAATCCTAGTAGACCTCTCGTGGAGAATGCCTTAGGCGATCAGGTAGTCCTCCACCGTGACCTTCAATCACTAGCTCGTAGCCCCTACCTATCCGACCCTTCGAAGCGGTTTGAAACCCAACCTTCTCGATGCCACGAGCGTTTCGTTCAGCAGCCCTTCGCTCAATCATACTTGTCCCACTAGGGACAACCAGAATGAGTTTCTTCATGGATTCGTCAACTGTCAGAGTTATGGGAGTAGTAGGTGTCCCAGTGCACTCGTGAAATTGACTGTTTTTGTATTCAAGCATATGCTTCATCTGGATAATTACACCATCCAGTAGTCATTTCTGGAGAAAAGCCCACTTGGTTACATATTAGGATTTGCGGGATGAAACCAAATTGGATATTTAGAAAGAGAATTAGAGCCAGAGGACCCATTGGGTCCAAAGGCTCGAAGGAAAAATACTGATTCTAGTGATTAATCGGGGGGTGGCGGAGGTGGAGGTGTGTCATCAAGTTTAGTATCGACCGGTCTGAGTACCGAATCACGCTTCCTCCTTGTGAAGACGAAGCCCATTATGATGAACAGTAATCCTACAACTGCCACAATCGCACCAATCATGACGGTGTATTCGCCAAAGAAAGCATATGCTGCATTTGTATATGCTAGCAGAGAAATAATGGCACCGCCAATCACTAAGAGCGCACCAAGACACACAGGTCCTGAACGCGTATACTCTCGCCATGTCAAGTAGCTCAATTTTCTAAGCTCCTAACCGAGACTTTACCACGCAGTCTCGTCTTATGGTAGATGAGGCGTGTGTAGCGATTTAAGATTATTGGGTAACTAGCACATCATTCGAGTGAGATGCCCACAATGCACCCAGTAGATGATGTGTTCACACTAATCTTAGCACCAGTGAGTTCACTCAGTTTTTTGGCAATTATTTCGTGAAAGGCACATGGATATCCAGCCGGAATCCTTGAAGCAGCAGGATCTAATTCTTTACAAATGCTGAGTAGTTTGCATGCTCTGGTTTCAATAGTCACTGTTCCGATTCCAGTTTTTGGTAGCTGGCTATCATCTGAGCAAGCCTGAATCAATGCTCCAAACTTCATAATTGCTATTGGAGGTTCATCGGGATTTGAACTAGCCCACTGACGGATTAAACCATCTGCAATTCTGTTGAACATTATTTCCAAATGACCTTTGGGCAGCTCTGTAGCATAAGATGCCACCTCGCAAATCATAGTGGCATGTGCCTCAATATTGCTAGACCATGCAGCATCTCCTGTTACGCGCGGAATTGGAGGTATCTCTCCAATTCTCATATCTGGTAAATCATGAGATGGTGCAGTATCTTCTGCAGAAACAGCGACCTCTCCGCGAGCAGTTGCTGCTATTTCACCAACAGTTGTTCCATCCTCATATGCCAAATCAGGAATATCATAATTCGGACAAACTCCTGCAGTTTGATACTTCCGGGCAAACTGCATCAATCTCCCAGCCATCTGAGCCACAGCATGCCTACTAAGCCCTTCCACACGAATATGACCATAAGCAACTCCAACCATGTTATCAAGACTCAGATCAGGAATTGTCTTTTCTGCAATGATTTTCTTACCTCGCACTACACGAACTGCCCACTTCTCGTCCATGACACCCGCTTGTGCAGCATAACTAGTATTGGTGATGCCAACGAGAGGGGAAACTGGATAGAAATCGCTCATGATAATGCCTCAATAACAGTGGGTATAGAGTTCATCAATCATTGACCGCTCAAAAGGGTATTGTGGTTGTAATTATCCTTGAGGAAATCAAATATTATCAGGATAGAAAAAGGAGGTGAGGAAGCAGGATTATTTCTGCTTCCATTTTGGATCAGATATAACCTGGCAATGTGTCAAGTGAAGATTGAGGCTGACGTTTCTTCACCTGTTCAGCTAGGGCAAGAAATCGCTTGACATCGTCAGGCGAGATGCTTGGTCTCACTTCTTTAAGAGCTTCCTCAAAATGCTTCATCTTGACAGGTTTTGGTTTCCAATCATTGCGAACAGCCGCCATTGCTGCCTCACGCACTAAACCCTCGATATCAG
>PJET01000234.1 GCA_002825515.1 Candidatus Thorarchaeota archaeon MP11T_1
TCCGAAATTAAGGATGTCTTTGAGAAACGGGCGAGAAGAGTTTCTAAGCTACTACAGAGCGTTTCAAAAACATCTAAACATACTATCCTTTTGCTACATTATAGTCCATTAGCAGACGAATATCCTAATACTCATTCCTTCTCATGGTGGGTATCCAAAGCTGTTCAGGAAGTAAAACCTACATTGATAATACACGGACACATTCATGATTCTAAAATTCTTAAAACAAAGATAGAAACCACGTCTGTATATAACGTGGCTCTACCTGCAGTGGGTTCAATCACAGAATTGACCTTGTGATGTCAAGCAACATGTCCAGTGACTTTCATGGTCGGTTCAAACTTGTAGCCATAGACAATGACGCCCCCCTGTCCAAACTCCTTGATTTTTCTGAAACAAGCGCGAACACGCATACCTATCTTAACATTCTCCGGATCGACATTGACTATCTGAGCAGTGAGGCGTGTACCTTCATCAAGTTCGACTTGCGCTATTACATATGGCACTTGACGCTTGAAGTCGTCTGGTGCCTGACGTACGATAGCAAACGTGTATATCGAGCCCAAACCCTTGAATTGAAATTCCTCAAGTTCTCCTTTTCTTCTACATTTTGGACACACCGGTCTCGGTGGGAAATAGTGTGAATTACATGTTTTACATTTGTTACCTTGAATGTTGTAGATTGATCTTATTCGTCGCCAGACCTGTGCTACTCCTTGTTCTGCCCTCTTTGATCATCTCCCCAGAATGTGCACAATAGATGTTGCACCGGTGCCTCCAATGTTCACGGCTAGTCCTTTCTCAGCTCCATCCACTTGACGCTTCTCAGCATCACCTCGGAGTTGTAATGCCAGTTCTACGATTTGAGCGACTCCTGTAGCTCCAATAGGATGACCTCTTGCTTTCAGACCTCCTGACGTGTTGACGGGGAACTTTCCACCAATCTCAGTGATTCCCTCATCCAGAGCTTTTCCACCCTCTCCTTTCTTGGCAATACCCACATCCTCTGTCAGAATGATCTCGCCAATTGAGAAGCTATCGTGCAACTCAAATACATCGATGTCCTTCAACTCTAGTTTCGACTCCATCAGGGCAGATCTAGTTGAACTGACAACCGCGTTCATGGTTGTAATGGACTGCCTATCATGGAGTGCTAGTGTATCACTTCTCTGTTCCGAGGACTCAATATAGACCGGTGTATCTGTATACTTCTTTGCAAGGTCTCCTCTACATATCACGAGGCCTGCTGCACCATCAGTTATAGGTGCTGAGTGAAGTACTCTCAATGGGTCTGCAAGAAGTCCTGAGCCCATGACAACTTCAATTGGTACAGGTCTCTGAAACTGAGCCCACTCATTATGTGCAGCGTTTGCATGGTTCTTGACAGTAGGTTTTGCCAAATGCTCTTCGGTAGTCCCGTATTCTTTCATATGTCTGCGTGCCATGAACGCATAGAGCGCGGGAAATGTTGCACCAAACATACCTTCCCATTCCCAGTCTGAGGCTACAGAAATTGTGTTCATCGCCTCAGTCTGGTTGACATCACTCATCTTCTCTGTCCCTAGGACCAACATAACATCATGTTCGCCCGATTTAATTGCCATGTATGCCTGACGAACTGCTGCTCCTCCACTTGCACAGGCTGCCTCAACACTATATGCTGCCAAATCACCCAATCCCCCTATATCCGCTGCTTGTGCTCCAAGGTGCTCTTGTCCTGTAAATCGTCCAGCACTCATGTTGCCAATGACCATGCCATCAATATCCTTTCCTCTTACACCTGAATCGAAAATTGCATACATGCCGGCTTCTAGGGTGATATCTGGAAGATTAAGTTCCCATAGCTCGCCAAACTTACACATTCCAACTCCAATAATTGCTACTCTATCACTCATCATGTTACCTCCTTGCTACAGTGCCTTAATCTTGCGTCTATACTTTGCATAGGTGGCATAGTCGACGTATGTCTTTCTTTCAACGTAGTCATCAACGGTTGGAACCTCTCCACGTCGTTCTTCTATTGCTTCTTCCACAGTAATCGAGAATGCATCGCTACCTGCTCCAGATCCATATGCAACCACGAAGATCTTGGAGCCTGGCTTGGCTATGTCCAGAATCCTGGCTAGTCCTATCATTGCAGAACCTGAGTAAGTGTTGCCAATCTGTCGGACAACTAGGCTATCTTCGAGTTTTTCAGGTGGTACCTTGAGTTGACTTCCCATAGCAATTGGGAACTTTCCATTTGGCATGTGGAAGGCGAAGTAATCATAATCATCAACTGTTGTCTTTGTCTTCTTGAACAGTGACTTTGCTCCTTCGCCAACATGTCGGAAATATGCTGGTTCACCAGTGAATCTTGCACCATGACTTGGGTAGTCTTCACCCTCACGTCTCCAGAAGTCTGGAGTGTCTGTTGTAAATGAAACAGTTTCTTCTATTGTTGCTATAGGATTCTTGAGTCCAATTAAAAAGGCTGCACCTCCCGCTGCAGCAGAGTACTCCAATGCATCACCAGGTCTGCCCTGTGCGGTATCGGAACCGATCGCCAATCCTATCTTAATCATTTTTGATTTCACAAGCCCCATTGATGTCTGAATGGCAGCAGTCCCTGCTTTGCATGCAAACTCAAAATCTGCGCAAGTCATATCGTGTGAGCATCCTATTGCCTCAGCAACAATCGTACCAGTTGGTTTGACTGCATAAGGATGAGATTCAGATCCCACATAGACCGCTCCAATGTCGGTAGGATCAATCTGTGCTCTCTTGATAGCATTCCTCGCTGCTTCAACAGAAATAGTGGCTACATCCTCATCAGGTCCAGGTACTGATTTTTCAAACACACCAAGACCTTTTCCAATTGTCCCACTATTATCTCCCCAGACTTCTGCAATGTCTGTAGTCTTGATTCGATAACGTGGAATATAGACTCCATATCCAATTATTCCAACTCCGGCCATAATTCTCTCCTCAAATAGTACGTTAATTGTCGAACTGATATACGTCGCTAATCTATGCCTCGTGTAGGAAGCTCCATATGAAGGTTACTGTCGGACTTCCAAAGAATAACGACTTTCACCGATTGTAGTCTACGGGCTTTGGAGCTTGCCGACGAAATGTTGTTGATTGAATGGACTATTTATGCTTAGCTACATTAAGGTGAAAACTGTTGAATCTTCGATAGAGCTGTGACGAATTTTCAATGCTGCGTGAATTAATCCTATAAGCATTGGTTCAAAGGTAAAGTCGGTGTAATCCGTGTCAGACTCCTCTCGAACAAAAATCCAACGAATCATTGTGACAGAACAAAAAACCGTGGCAGATCTTCTTCGTGAGCTTGATATCAGTGATGACCATGTAGTCCTTGTTAATGGCAAACAAATGTCTCTAGATTTCCAACTGGAGGAAAATGACAAGGTCGCTATCCTACCAAAGATTGCTGGTGGGTAATCGTCCAACTCTTTCTATTAGTCTAAAAGTTGCTTTCATATCTATATTCAGATTTGTATCCAATTGATGTTTGATTGGAATACCAATCTCTTGGGCGATTGTATTTAATACATCTTGCACTATTTTTGAAATCTCCTTTTTGCTTAGCCTTTTCGCGTTCATGACATGATTGACTACAGCCTCTCGAAGAACCTTTGAGGAGCCTGAGCTGAATTGAGTTGCATGTTTTTGAACATCAGCGAGATTATCCGGTAAACCCATCTTTTTCGCTAACTTTCTGAAGAGTATCTTTCTACTAGGGCTGCTCATCGGATCAAGAAGCCACTCAATCGGAGTTGAGAAAGCTATCTTTACAAATTCAAAGTCGAGATATGGAAAGAATGAATCAAGCGTGTGATATTCAATAGCTTTTACATCACGAGCTATGTTTGCCTCATGTGTTATAGAGTAATCTGACCAGAGCTGTTCTCTTAGCTTTTCTATCCCGCTTTCTATGTACTCTTTTTCATATCTGGCATACCCTGCAAAGATTTCATCTGGCCCTTGACCTGATACAAGAACCTTGCAACCAATTTCCTTTGCGTGTTTTGCGGCAGTGAAGAATGGTGTTGCGATTTCAATGTCCATGCGATTGCTAGTTTCTGTGGCGTAGATTACTTCAGGTAAGAGATCCCAAATATCTACTGCATCTAGCTGAATCAATTTGTGTTCAAGTGATAAATCTGAAGCTGCTCTGGTTGTTTTTATGAAATCCTTTGAATCAGGCGTAGCTGCAGAGATTAGTACTGTTTCTTCACAGATATTATTTGCCAAAAGTGCTGCGAGAGAGCTATCTACTCCACCTGAGAACAGGATTCCACACTTACCAATTCCTTCTAGTTTCGAAAAGGTGAACCTTAATGTGCGCTCTAGATTATTCAAATGACTTTCATAACTTCTCTTGGTTACTGTTTCCGGGAGAGAACGAAATTGACTTTGAAGAATACCCTGTTTTTCACCTGCAATTGAGAGTGTACAGCCAGGACTAAGAACTTGAGGTTTCATTGGGTAAACTTCCCAAATCGCTTTCTGTTCTGTAGAAAATGCCCATCCATACTCCAACTTGGTGAAATATAGAGGTCTCACGCCATCAAGAGACCTATGGATTCTTAAGTCCCCTTCTTCTGATAGACCGATTCCAACTAGCATTTGATTTGAGCCATGCTGATTTTTTACATCACAAATGGAATCTGCAACCCTATCGAGAGTACTTATGTCCCGGATTCCAAATGTGTCAATCACCAAGAGTTTGAACTGACGATGATTTTCAATATAGTCCAGAGTATTGTCTGTGCTAAAAACTCCGAGATGAACTCTCCCATACTTCAGATCATATTGAAATTCGATCAGTGACCCTCTATGAGAAAGTCTATCCACCATTCTTAAGAAAATCTTCTGTGTAGAACTAACCTCATCAAAACTCTCTGAATATACAAGGAGTCCAATGATACCTGCCATGATGCTCAAGTCTTTACTTCTTTTAGCATGACTTGTTTAACACCAGTTATTCCCTGCAAAATCTTCTCAAGATTTCCTACTGCTACAGTCAGTTGTTGTGGGGTGAAATAGCACTCATAATAGCACTCGTTTGCGGTTTGACAGATACCACTAGTAAATAGAATGTCTTCCAATGCAACCTCCATGAATGCTTCGGTCAATTCTTCTAGAAAGCTCTTGCTCAATTTCTCAATTACGAGTTTCAAATATAGTACTTTGTCACCATCAACTGGATACAACTTGACATTGCCATCTTTGACAACAAGAATAACTAGGCCATACGTGTGTCCAATCTTGTCTACAAAATCTGCTGGCAGAGTGATAGAGTCACCCTTCTCAATTTTAAGAACTCTTGCCTGCGTCATGTCAACCTTACTCAATCGTATCTGCCTCCGAATACTCACATGCCATGAATGCTTGTGATGATTATATCTCTTGCGGGCGATACCGAAATTTCAATTTCCTCTTCGAAACCAACTACGAATCTTCGCCAGTGCTTCACTCTCGGGTTTTTTCACGACATGAAGACTCCATCGCTGAGTATCAGTGCTAGAAAATTGAAGGAATGCAACTTCTCCTTCAGACCGGACTCTTTCCATTTCCTGTAATCTTCCATTTAGCCAAGCTTTCTTTGAAACAGGCATTCGTGCCGTAACCATGTCGAAAAGCGTTGGATGCAGATCAAAAATCAACGCCCTCTCTTTTACATAATCGAGTACTCCCTCTTGAAGAGCTTGACTAATCTTCTCACGATCAGTAAAGAATGAAGCCGCAACTGACATGTTTGGATATTTCTCAGGCAAGTTAAGAGCAAACTTGAAGGATTTATTGAATTTTGACAAGTGTGTTGCAGCATCAAGAAAGAGAATGGTTTCTGGTTTTCCTTCAAAGTGATCTTCTGAGATATCAATGGTTGTTTTTCCTAAAGTTTCCTCCTTGTCAATGACAGACTGGATTAGTTGATCTGTTACCGGTGGAAGGTCAGCATCATCAATTGTTTCTATAGATTCGTATGACATGGCTTCAGTTTCCCAATCTGAATCGTTTGCCCC
>PJET01000118.1 GCA_002825515.1 Candidatus Thorarchaeota archaeon MP11T_1
GATTTGATGCAGAAGAGATACGAAAAGCAACAAGCTGAGGTTGAGGCTGCAAAAGATCTAGAAGTAGCAAAACTTGGAGCCGAGGCTGAGAAACAACGCAAGATTAAGGAAGAGGTTGAGGTTCAAGCACAGAGAATCATGCAGGAGGCTCACGCTGAAGCTGAGAAAATCAGCATGGTTGCTGAAGCTGAAGCCGGTCAGATTCTGAAAGTCACAAGTGCTCAAGCTGAAGGTATCAAGAAAACTCTTGAGGCTGCTCGAGATTATTCACCACAAGCTTTCGCTAGAGACTTCCTTCAGATACTACCTGAAATCTATAGGCAGATAGACATCGGGGATGTTACACTGTTCGGTGGTGCTGGTGGCGCTGGAGTAGAAGGTGAGGAGGGCACAGGAGGAGCTCAGGCGTTCCAAGTGTTTGGCAATGTGTTGTTGCCTATGATGCTCATGGCCAGAATGATGGGCTTTGACTTCAAGGGACTCATGAAGGACGCACTTGGTGACATGGCAACTACTGACGACGAGTCAAAGAAGTCAAAATAGACATAGTAGGCGGGGCACGATACCTCGCCCTCTGTGTTTTCTTGGAGGCTCCTCTTGAGAGCCTCCATTTAATCATTTTCCAGATTATTTTACACGTTTGATGTACCAGACAAGTTTTTCGCCGTCTTCAATAAGCTCAAGAATCTCGTTTCCTGTTCTTGAAGCCCAAGCTGGAAAATCTTTCTTAGTACCAACATCTGTCGCTATCACTTTCAAGATTTCACCGATATTAACCTCTTGAATTTCCTTCTTGGTTTTCAGAATCGGCATCGGGCATCTGAGCCCACTTGCATCAAATTCTCGTGCTACTTGGTAGTCTGTCATGGTTCATTCACCTTTGGTCCGATTTCTGCTTAGATTTATGCATTACTATACCACAATTTTGGCTGCAATTGAATATTCAACAAAATTATCGTATACGACCTCTTGTGGTAAATTGGTTCATTGATCCGTTCCAGGCAAAGTACCTTATTGTTTTCAAGCGGCTGAGAAAAAAAAGGACGTGCATAATGGTCTAATTTCAATTAAGAATCTGCATTCTTAGGCTTTTTTCTTGCCGAAGAGCTCCATTCCTGAAATTGCCGATGCGAGCAGAATCATAGCAGTCATCAATATGTACGCCATATATGGGATGTTGAATCCAAGGACAGGAAAAGTCTGGACCAGCTCCATGACGGAGATAATGATTGAGCTGATTGTAGCAAGCACCCACCCCTGTTTCGAGGCTCTCCAGAAGATCAAATAGACCATGTATAGAATGAACAGCTCCACAATCAGAACAGCAATTCCCATCATCCGGAGGTGCTCTGAGATTAAGTACGCTAGATGGGGATACATACTGGCTAACTCTTCCCACAATAGCTCGCTGTATGCGAGATCATCGAGAAACAACGAGCCCATAATGAAATATGATGAGTAGATAGCGATGTGAATCACAACTGTGAATACCCAGAAGAAAATAGCAATCCTACTTGAGATTGTTGATCGATCCATGGTTTCACCCCTTCCACTTACGACCGAATAGAACTCGTACTCCGATATTTAAGGACAACGTTAATCCTTCAGCTTTAACTAAGACGAAGATTGATGCTAGCTTGTATATGTTCAAAGTAGAAATTGAGCTGATAGAATCGAGAATCCACAACTATGTTATTCCATTTAGGCATCTTTATTAATTAATATCAGAGGGTCAGGAAAAATTAAAGGTGTACTACGATGGCACTGTTCCAGTTAATTTTGTTCATCCTTTTTGCGTTAAATGTGAGCGTGATGTTTTCAGGCTTCATGTTGGCTAGGAGGATGGGCTACTACCTAATGAACCAGGTCATGATGCTGATGCTGGGTATGTTGGTGAGTATCGGTATTATAGTGATGGGAGTGTTCTTCCCTACAGCCTCGCCAGTAATTTTTGATCTGCTTCATATACTAATACTTGTAGACTTTGTACTAATATTATTGGCAACTCTGATGCAATTCCTTCAAGTAGTGCCAATTTTAATGAAGACCATGCAAGGCGGTCCATTTCACAGCTCTCACATAACCAACCTTTTGGTTACGCTGTTCTTGTTGATAGGTCTTGTCGTATACTACGCTGAGCTTGCTGTTCTATAAGGGAGATGATAAAATATGGCTAGTTTATACATAATAGGTCAATGGGGTCCTGAGGCTGCTGAGCGCTGCTATGGTCCTTTTGTTACGGGTACCACTGCACAAGCACAGGATGTAGAAGCCAACATATTTCTAATGATGGATGCGGTTATGCTGATGAAGAAAGGGGCAGCTGAGAAGGTAAAAGCTCCTGGTTTTCCACCACTTCCAGATTTGATTGACGCATTTCTTGAAGCAGGCGGAAAAATTCAAGTCTGCTCAAACTCTGTAGAGTTCAGAGGAATCGGCCAAGAAGACCTTCGAGACCCAAGAATCGAAATTGCTGGTGCAGCCACCATGGTCGATGAAGTTCTTAACCATGATAGGACTATGACATTCTAGAACTGGTTGTTTTGAGGGGTTATACCCCTCATACTTGTCCTTTTGCGAGCTCATTTACGGTTATGCTAAATCAGGATAGCAATTCGTCATGAGCAAATTCATGACCGAGCTGCGAATAGAGCTCTCTGAAATGAAACCTGTAAGTTCTTGATCACATATCTTCAGATAAGGCAACATAGGCAGGTCATCTGCTGTCACTTCGACTCCTGGATCATCGACATTTATAGTATCCACCATGCTTTGAGGCACTCCCAGGGAATCAAGTACAGTAGTCAAGATTTCCATTGCAGGATCACAGAAAACGCAATGATTTGATTTGTAAAAGATGATACAGGTATTTCGTCCACACTTTAGTTCGGGTGCTTCTATCCAGAGCGGGAGCATTAAAACAAAACAAGCTCCTTGAGAATAGTCTCCTTTTACGCGATCTTCTACCCGAATCTTCCCTCCAATGTTCTTGACTATCCTATCAACGAGTGTAAGTCCCAGTCCTCGACCGACAATTTGGTCATCTGGACTTCCTGTTCTTCGGAAAATGAATTCTTTAGCACTATCGGGAACTCCAGGTCCATGATCTAGGAATTCGATACGAACCATCTTCACAGCTTCGACAATTTCAGCATTAACCTCAACAACTATAGTATCTTTCTCATCAAATGTCATTGCATTATGGAGGATGTTAAAACAAACCTGCTCAAGATATTGATGTCCTGCTACCTCAAACTTCCCTTTTTCGATATTGCTATTGAACTCAAGCTTTTTCCATGGGAAGTCAGCACGTACCAAACTTAAAGCGGATTGCAGGTAGTCATAGAAATCAACTTTGGTTCTAGTAGGGGGTTCATTCGCTAATCGGAATAATGAACGTAGATTGGCAACCATCCGAGCTGCTCGTCGTACATTCCAGCTAGATTCATGCAATAATGGTCGATATTGCTCAGGAATATCACTAGAACTCTCTAGAAGTCCTGTAGAAAAGAGAAGACTTTGATTCACATTGTTTAGATCATGAGTCATCACTTCGAGATACAAGTTAGCTCTGTCGCTTTCAATCTGTTCTCTCGCTTCAGCATTCTTCCGACGGTCAATATCTAGTGCCATAAGAGCAATTGTTGAAGACTGGTCAGGATACTCGAGTAAGTTGGCTGTGACACTCACCCAAGTTGAACGACCATCGGCTGTCTTCAACTGCAACTCAAAATCTTCTACATTCTTTCCATTAGCCGCTTCTGATAACATCTGTGAAACTATCTCTTTTCCAATTCCATTTGGAAGGAATGAAGTGAAATTTCTCCGCAGAAGGTCTTCTTCTTTATATCCAAGCAAACTTGTTGCAGCTCTATTTACCTGCAAAACATTTCCTATCAAACTTAATGAGAAATATGCAATTGGCGATGAATCAAACAATGCTCTGTATCTACTCTCTGATGCATCAATTGCGGCTTCAAGTTCAACCTGCCGAGTCACATCTCTAACAATCCCCATAATAGCAGGTTTGCGAGAAAGCGCAAAATCAGATGTGGTCATCTCAACATGCACTATGCTTCCATCTTTTTTTAGAAATCGTGTTCTAAATGCGGGTCTACCACTTTGGCCCCAATTCTGACCTTCTTGAACCTCCAAGAATTCGTGCGCTGTAGTTGGTTCTAATAAATCAGTCAATAGTTTACCTTCAATACTGGCAAAATCGTACCCCATCATTTCGAGAAATGCAGGATTTGCCATTATGATTCGTTCATCCTGTAGGATGACAATACCATCATTCGCCAACATGACCATACCGAAGTATTCGTCTTCAAGGTTGGTGGCATTTTTGTTGTTTTGACCCTGCAAGTCCATTTCCGCCTAGCAATTTCTAGAGTCACTGAATCTGCTCTCACGCTATTTATGAGTCCAGTCTATTCCAATTATAGATTACTTGTGTAAATCCACCTAAAGAATAGAATATGTAATCACCTGAATCTTTATATTTGATTACTTGAGCAAATATTCAAATAAGGTGACGTTGATGGCTACCAAAAAAAATGCTCATGGTGGAATTGACTTTAAAGATGAAGAGTTGGATGAGGTCATTAGGATATTCAAGACTCTATCAGATCCATCAAGAGTACGTATTTTAACAACGCTTAGTCAACAAGAGAGTCTTCCTGTTGGTGAGATAGCAGAAAGATTAGAGATGAAGATAAGCAGTGTAAGCCATCAACTTAGTACGCTGAAGATGCTAGGATTTGTTAAAAACCATAGAGAAGGCCAACACGTTTACTATAGTCTAGATGACGACTGCATTACTGATATTATGATGAGGGCTAGAGACCATGTCACAGGTAGGTGAAACAACCTGCACAACCTGTGCAGCTCCAATAGTTCAAGAAAATCCCAAATCAAAACGCTACAAGTACAGAATGGCGGCATTATCAGGCTCAATGCTAACTTTGGGAATCGTCCTTGAGATTCTTGGGTTTGACATTCTCATTATATACATTACATTTGTTGTTGCAATGTTATCTGCTGGACAATTCATAATCCCACGAGGAGTCAAGGGGCTAGTAAAACTTAGACTAGATATGCATTTTCTCATGTCATCAGCAGCAATTGGTGCTTTCATTATTGGTGCTCCTGCTGAAGGCGCAGCTGTAATGTTTCTCTTCTTTATCTCAATGCTTCTTGAAGAGAGAGCTGAAGACCAAGTGAGAAGAGAACTCCGAGAGCTAATAGAATTGGAACCTCCCACTGCAACCATCAGGGTCAAGGAATCGGAAGCTTGTATGCCAACATCCGAGGTCAGAAGAGGAGACATTCTTATCATCCGTCCTGGTTCCAGAATTAGTCTCGATGGTTATGTTGTTAATGGTGAAACCTCAGTCAATCAAGCACCTATAACTGGTGAGTCTCATCCAGTAGCTAAAACAATTGGAGATCAGGTATACGCGGGAACAATCAATCAGGAAGGATACATCGAGGTCGAGGTCACCTCAGAATCAAATGACACAGTACTTTCGAGAATAGTGGAATTGGTCAATGAAGCTAAAAACAAGAAAGCTCCAACAGAGAGACTGATTTCACGCTTCTCTCAAAAATACACACCAATTATGGTTACACTAACAATTCTCCTTGGGCTAACTTCACTCTATCTTGGATCTTCAATTACTGAGGCAATATACCGAGCTTTAACGCTGCTTGTAATTAGTTGTCCCTGTGCTTTTGTGGTGTCAATTCCAGTTAGCATGGTTTCTTCTATTGCTGGTTCTGCCAGAGATGGTGTGCTTGTCAAAGGAGGAATCCACATTGAACAGGTAAGTAAAACAAAAAGCGTAGCATTTGATAAAACTGGAACACTCACTGAAGGAGAACTTGCAGTCACGGAGGTTTGCCTTCACAATAATTATTCAAAATCTGATGTATTGTCAGCTGCAGCTTCACTTGAACAGCGATCTGAACATCCTATCGCAAAAGCTTTGGTAGCAGCTATCGAGAAAGATGGAATCCAGTTGTATGAAACGGAAAGGTTTGTTGCTATTCCGGGAAGAGGCCTCGAAGGTCAAGTTGGTGAAACCACATATCTTGTTGGAAATAGAAGACTACTTACGGAACAAAGAATTGAGTTGGATACGCTTACAGAGCATAATTGCGGCGTGGGCACCATGGTGTATGTTGCCCAAAACAACGAACACCTCGGTACAATTATTTTGGCAGATAGACTTAGAATTGGGGCAAGTGACGCAATTCGTGAATTGAAAGAGATGAATATTAACACAATAATGCTTACTGGAGACAGTGAAATTGTAGCTAAAGAAATAGCACAAGAAGTCGGTATCGATCGATATTTTGCTGAGCTTCTTCCTGAAGAGAAAGTTAAGGCAATAAAGGAAATCTCAACTTCTGGTTCATCGATAATGGTTGGAGATGGAATAAATGATGCACCTGCTTTAGCCGCAGCAAATGTCGGAATTGCCATGGGTGCAGTTTCTTCAGATACAGCTCTTGAAACTGCAGACATAGCATTAATGCAGCAAGATTTGAGAAAGATTCCAGCTTTGATAAAGAAAGCAAAAAAGACAATGTCAATTGTTCGTCAGAACATTGCAATATCCATATCTGTAAAATTGCTTGTTGGAATTCTTGCAGCCTTAGGTCTCGTTAACCTTTGGTTTGCAATAGGTATCGGAGACATGGGTTTGACTTTTGCAGTCATCGCGAATGCTCTAAGACTTGTAAGAAAACAGTAGTTTGATCTATTTATAATTATTAAGAGCCCTGGTAGAAAATGCAAGGAAAAGGTATACCAAAGATAGTGTGTAAATGGGAAGAACCATCAGAACCAAGACACTATCAGCAAACAATGCAACAAGAAAAACTAGAATTGCACCTAGTCCCAAATTAATAATTGGAAAAGAAAATGCCAAGGGAACTGGCAGAGTTTTTGGATCGCTTGTCATAACAGGAACATATGCACCTACAGCACTTCCTGTAGCAGCAAATATTATCGAGAGAGGAGCTGCAAGCGTTATAATCGCTAGGTAACCTTCAATGTGAATGAAATAGATTAGAAAACCACAAGCAGGAATCACTGTTATCACTATTTCAAATAAACTCAATAGATACTTTGAAAGAATGATATCTCTCGTGTGAAATGGAGATGCTTTGAGTAAATACACGTTTTCTCTCTCATCAACAAAACTAAGCATTGAAGTGACACTCGCCATTTGAACAAACAATATCATCATCAGGATAAAAGCTGGAACAAGAGCAAATGCTAATCCTGGAGGTACTAGGATGGCAGGAAACCAGAGTGGTCGCATAATATTTAGATAGAGAACAAAAGCTGTACCAAAGACTGCATAGACATATTTCCATATCTGCATTGGAGATCTAAGACGACTCCAAAAATCTTTCATCATTATCCAAACCATTGGATCATTAAACCTAGATTTAGAGAAGTCTACTTCTCCATGAATTATTCTGCTGAATTTTCCTTCAGCTTCCGCCCTCCCTCTACTAGCAGAAAATAATTCATAGTAGTTATATCCAGTAATATTGGCTGTTAGGAGTAAACAAATTGTGAATGCAATAATGATGAAAATCAGTGAATATATTGGATCCACACCTTGAGCGAAGATACCAGTTGACTCTGTTAGAAATAACGCGACAGCGTTAGATGGAATAACATAGATTGCAACTATATTAGACACTAGCCATGGATGTGCTGGGAGCAGAGCTAATGCTCCTAAGACAATTACAATAAGATGCCGAAAACGATTTTTTGTCTTATTGGAAACTTGGAGGCGAATAAAAGAACTGATAGCTCCTAAACAGTAGTTGATCTCAAGAAAGATAATGATGATTGAAAGTAGTGTGATGACACCAAAAAAGAATATACTCGCAGATGACAGGAGCGGAAGAACTGAAAGAATCCCAATAGAAAGGAAAGAAATCTTACGGATTATTCTTCTCAAGTACCTACTCAAGAATATTTGATGAGGTTTTATTGGTGCGGACATCATCAGACTTTCATCCTCTATTGTTAGAAGCGCAGCTGGTCCCATTCCAAAATAACCACCAACGACCGATGACGCACTTAGTACCGCGGTAGCTGCAAAAATCATCCCTACATCGATTGTATCCTCAAGTAAAACGGTAAGATTAGCCATTAGGGGCGCAAACGAAACAAAGCTAGAAAACACGGTACTTACAAAGAGAATTCCAAAAAACGTTATTCCATAGAAGAGAAGCATTGACGGTGTTTTAATTGCAAATTTGAATTGGTTGTACAACATGCGAACTTCATTTCTCATGAGTTTGAATGTTGACAAATTCAATGCACCTCTTACTCAGGAATACCTCCAGTTAAGCTGAGAAATATTTCTTCAAGACTTGAAGCTTCGGGAAAGAGGTCTCGTAGCTCTTCGTATGTTCCTTTTCCTACGACATCACCTTCGTTCATTATGACAAATCTATCACAAAGATCCGCGGCAACTTCTAGAATATGTGTTGAAATTAGAATAGCTGAACCCCCGTCTCTCAGTTTTCTCAGTAGTTTTTTCAAGTTCCAAGCACCACGAGGATCAAGGCCATAGATGGGTTCATCAAGGGCAAGAATGTATGGAGGTTCTCTGGTAAAAATTCCGATAAGAAGCGCGCGTTGCAAATTACCTTTAGATAAAGTTCCAATATAAGTATCGATAAACTCATCAAACTGAAACAACTCAATAAACTCCCGCATCCTGATTAATGTTGTTTCATGAGTAACACCATAGATACGGGCGGTAAACATTACATATTCACGAGCTGTCAAACTAGGATAGCATGTGGGTTTTTCTGGGATATAGCCAATTCGCTCTTTTGCCAAAATCGGCTGCTCATTAATATTGTAACCATCCACTTCGATAGTTCCGCGATTTGCACGAATAATGCCCGTTAGCATCCTCAATGTTGTCGTTTTCCCGGCTCCATTAGGACCTACGAGCCCAACTATCTCACCTGGTTTTACTTGAAGGTTAAGGTTGCGAACGGCAATTTTTTTGCCAAAAGATTTAGTCACATTCTTCAGCAGGATGGCTGGTGATTCCAATTGAATTGAAGGTGTATTTTTTTCATTTCGTTTCTCTAATTCACTCATTACCTGTTCTATGAGCCAACTTCGTTTAATTGTTCTTTTAACTATTGGAATTTTTAAGACGCGAGCTAGGCGAAGCAATTCATCTCCAGGCATTCGTTCAATACTTGCTTTCATAGTCATAGATGATTTTGCTCCTCCAACACCATTTTCTATTTGCATGAGCGCTTTTAACTTACGTCAATAATAAGTAAGTGGTTAACGTAGAAATGTAATGTTAATTTATTGCTTGAAATAATTGAGCTCATACGGAATACGTTTGATAAGCTCAAGCTTCCAATTAACAACCTTTGTCGTAAATGGGTAAATCTCTACTCCATCAGCATTAGCTGAACGTAGAGCATCACCAAAATTGGGGTCTGTTTTATCATTTGGTGAGAATACATTTGCATCTGGTCTTTGGATTACAAAAAAAATTGCTGCTCGATCAACATGATTTTCTTTTAGTGAAGCAGCAAGATGTTTCACATGTCTTGCTCCTCTTTTTGTCGGAGCATCAGGAAATATTGCTCTTCCATCCTCAACAAGAGTACATGATTTCACTTCAATGAATGATGTTTCTTTTTCACCAACGAGTTTGAAATCAAAACGCCCCTCAAATGAGGGAGGTTCGGGTACTACATCATCATAGTCGCTGAAAAAAGGGAGTCTTTTCGAAATAAGTAATTTCTTGATGAAGCGATTTGGTAGGTTTGAATCGATAGATACCAGAACATCATTATACTCTAGACCGATCAAAGTATAATCGGTCTTCCTGTGTGCAGCTCTATCTTCTTTCAGAAAAACTTCATTTCCAGGAACCATTAATTCAAGCATTCTCCCTGGATTTGGAATGAATGCTTCAGTAACCCTACCTTCAAGAAGAACTCTACCTAAGAATCGGTTTGGTCTATCAATTAGAACAGCTTTTTTGATTCTTGGCGAGAAACTCACATTAACCCTACTCCCGGATATTTAGTTGGAAATGTTCGATTTGCACGAGAAAACCTATTACCATCGATTCATTAAGGATACTGTTTGGGTATACAATGAGTGCCTTTTAGGGAGTGGTTAGGTTGGTAATTCGAGTCCTACTCGTAGATGATGATGTTGAACTTCTTGATATTGCTAGAATATTGCTCCAGCAGACAGATCCTGATTTGGAAATTGTTGCATCTTCTTCCGTGAAAGATGCACTGGAGAAATTAGAAAATGAGGAATTTGATGTCGTAATATCTGATTATCTGATGCCAGATTCATCTGGTTTGGATATGTTGGAGGCTCTTCGTGCAGGAGGTGACGATATTGGATTTGTTATCTGGACAGGGCACTCAAAAGAAGACATTGTCATAAAATCACTTAATCTTGGGGCAGATTATTACATTCTAAAGAATGAAAATTATCGTGAGCAGTTTTCAGCCATTCGAGATATCATACGAAGTGTATCAAAAAAGAAGTCGATTTCAAAACCGCAAATCATCAAACAGGAAACGGTAAGCAAGTTCATCCATAAACTGTCGCATGACATCACTGGTATAGCTCACAATATAATGGGGTATGCTACGCTCTTGGAGGAGGAGAATAACCCTGAGTATATTAAAGGGATAAGCAGATTATTGATAAAAATGAGTGAACGAGTTAGAACTGCAGTTGCAGAGATTGACAGCGGAGATTTGAATGAATAACATCATGGTCTAGAGAAACTCTGTTAGACATAATTGCTCTGAAGCTTGATTCAACCCTGATACTTTGACGCCAATTAGGCGAATGGATTTTTCTTGATCTCGTTGGTGGTCAAAAATTTCTATTGCTAATCTTCGCAAAATATCAGCACGGTCGGTTTCAACAGGTATACTTTTACTCCGTTGAATAGTTGTATAGTCACTATATCTCATTTTGACAGTGACAGTCTTGAATCTCAAAGATTTCTTATTGAGTCTCTCTCCAATTCTACCACACATCGTACCTAAGACTTCTCGAATATAATCAACAGCACTTGGTTCTACATCTTCCATAAAGGTCCGGTCTTTTGATATTGATTTTCTAACTCTGGGTCCATTATCAATTAATGGTCGCTCATCAATTCCTCGTGCACGCTGATAGAGCCAAGAAGAGCCACGTCCCATTGCAGGCCACAATTCTGGTATTGTCATATTTTGAATCTGTCCTAGTGTAGAAATTCCAAACTTTTCCAACCGTTCGGAAGTTTTGCGTCCAATCCCATTAATTGCTGATACAGGGAGTGGTTCGAGAAACTTCAAGACAGTAATAGGGTCTGGCCCAACAATTGTAATACCTCGTGGTTTGTTCATTCCTGTAGCAACCTTTGCGACTGACATGTTCGGAGCAGCTCCAATAGAACATGGTAACTTTACCTCGAGCCAAATTGAATCCTGAATCCAAGAAGCGATATTCCGCGGGCTCCCAAAAACATCAACACTGTTGGTGACTTCGATATAGGCTTCATCAATACTAGCCCTTCGAACACGACCACCATCTGCATACTCTCGTAAAACATCCATAAACTCGTCAGAAGCTACACCATAACTTTCAAACTCTCCTTCAACAAAGGCAGCCTTAGGACACAATCTATATGCTTGAGAAACTGGCATCCCTGCGTGAATACCATTTGCGCGTGCTTCATACGATGCAGCACGGACTACACCCCGACCCTTTCCACCTTTCGGATCATGACCAACACAGACTGGCCGTCCAGCTAATTCAGGGTGGTTTCGATATTGCTCTACAGATGCGAAGAAAGCATCCATATCAATATGCATGATCCAACGTGACATTCAAACCAAGATAATGACGGATAATCTGCCATTAGCTGTTCTCATATGAAGATGTGTCTTTCACCGAACGCTGATGTCTCAGGGAGATGGCCGAAGATATTAGTATTTCAGCATGAAAATCGTACATCCTAGAGAATCCTATATGTAGCTATTGAACAATATTGAAACAACGGATGAAGGATCTTAACCTCACAGTGGAAAGCAATATCTCTCAAGAAGAAGAAGCCAGTCGGTATCGCGCATTAGTAGACTCGATGAATGATGGATTTGGTATTGTCGATGATAAAGGTATTTTCACATATGTGAATTCAAGATTCGCAAGAATGCTCCATTATTCTGTTGACGCAATGATTGGGACAGCATTGCTTGATTTCGTTAATGATGAGAATAAGAAAATCATTAGAGAAAATATCCAGAAACGAACAAGAGGCGAAGCGACTCAGTATGAAGTCGAGTGGACAAAGAGTAATGGTGAATTAGTTCCCACAATTGTTTCTGGGGCTCCAATTACAGATGATGATGGGAACCATCGAGGATCATTTGCGGTCATTACTGATATTACTGAACTGAGGAAATCACAAAATGCACTAGAAGAAAACATGGAAATGATGAGAAGGATTTTCGAAGAATCGCAACTAGGGATAGAATTGTTTGACCCTGATGGTATCCTTATTTCTGCAAACCAAGCGGCCTTAGATATTGGAGGCATCTCAGATATTAATGACCTACTAGGTTTCAGTCTCTTTGATGATCCAAATGTACCAAATGATATCAAGGCTAGATTAATCAGGGGAGAACCTGTGAAGTATGAGATAATATTCGATTTTGATAAAGTAAAAGAAAAAGGACTCTACCCGACTAGTCGTTGTGGCCAAATTATCTTAGATGCATGGGTTACACCACTAGGTTTGGAGAATGGGAGTGAACTCAAAGGGTACCTAAGTCAGATGTTGGAAATAACAGAGGAAAGGAAAAAAGAGGCAGCTCTTGAATTTACAGAAAAACGCTATCAGCTTCTTGCAGATAACATTACTGATGTCATTTTTACATCAGACATGGAACTTAACCTGACTTATGTCAGTCCATCAGTTGAACTGCTTTTAGGATACAAGGTCGAAGAATTGGCAAGTGTGTCATTAATTGAATTAATGGCACCGGAATCAGTCTGGATAGCCATTGAAGCAGTAAAGGAAGCCCTGGAAGCAGAAAAGATTGGAGACCAAACCTTTTCGAGAGGGGAATCACCACCACTTGAGATACAGCTCAAAAGAAAGGATGGTTCAAAGGTTTGGACTGAAGTGGCACGTACATTTACTCGAGATGCAGATGGAAAACCAACGGGTATACTTGGAGTAGCTAGAAACATAGAAGAGAGAAAAGAAAGCCAAAAAGCTCTAATCAAGTCTGAGGCAAAATATCGTGCTTTAATAGAACAGTCTTTTCAAGGATTTATGATTGTTCAAGCATTTCCGTTGCAAGTCAAGTTTACCAATCCCGCTTTCGCAAGTTTTCTTGAAAGGAGTGTAGACGAAGTCCTTGAACTCTCTTCTGAGGAAATACAAGACATGATTCACCCTGAGGACTGGGATGCAGTCCTGAATCGACTGCAAGAGCTAATGAAAGGAGAGCCACCTAACAAGATACCCATGCTCATACGCGTTTTCCAAAAGGATGGAGATATGCAATGGCTAGAGATGTTTGGCAGACAAGTAGAGTACGAAGACAATCCAGCTATCCAACTTGTAGCTATGAATGTCACTGATCGCCTTGATGCTGAGAAGCACATTGAAACTCAGAAAGAGCGTGCAATCCATCTCATCGACTTAATGGCGCACGACTTTAGAAACCAATTGCAGATTATACTTGGAAGCACCATGGTCATGGAGATGAACCTCCAAGATCCCGAAGCTCGTCGGCTTCTAGGGCAGATTGTATCATCGGTGGAAAGATGTCAGAGTATGATATCAAAAGTAAAAGTCACCGAGCCATTAATGTCAGTGCCCCTTAGAATCAGAAAGCTAAGTACAACCATTGAATCAGTGGTTGAATCCTATAAAAGCCAACACAGAGATGTTTCTTTTAATTTGTCACTTCTAGTAGATAATGCACTCGTTGAAGCAGATCAATTTCTAGAACAGTTGCTTGGTAACATAATTGAAAATGCAATCGAACATAATCCAAAAGAAGGGAGGATTGTATGGATTGTTCTTAAAGAGAGCGGAGAAGGCTATGAAATTGCTATAGGTGACAATGGGCAAGGAATTTCAAGTTCTCTAAAAGCGGCTATCTTTGATCTATCCCGACGCTATGGAGGTGTTGGTCTTCATCAGACAAAACAAATCTGTGACAAGTATGGTGGTCGAATCGATGTTAGAGACCGTGTCAAAGGTGAACCTAGAAAAGGTGCAGAATTTGTAGTGTGGTTACCTATGATGCGCGAACGTAACAACAACTCATAGATATCTAGAGAAAAACCTTGTCAGGTCAATATTGCCCCCACTAATAATTACTCCAACACGCTTGTCATTCAGCTCATCTTTCATCTTGACAAGTCCAGCCAATGATACTGCTCCAGAAGGTTCAACTACAATCTTCATACGCTCCCAGAAAAGTTTCATTGCTTCAACAATCTCCTCTTCGGAGACTTTGATGATAGAATTTACAAATTTTCTGATTATGTGGAATGTCACTTCCCCCAGTTGGGTTCTAAGTCCATCAGCTATCGTATTTGGGTTAACACTTGGATATATTTTACCATCTCTAAAGGAACGAAAAGCATCATCTGCGTTCGCGGGCTCAACTCCAATAACTGTTGATTTGGGACAAAGTCCCTTCGCAGCAACAGATGTGCCACTCAAGAGACCACCGCCTCCAACTGGTGCAAATATGTAGTCTAATTCATCTACTTCCTCTATTAGTTCTAGGGTAGCCGTTCCCGCTCCAGCTATGATTCGCTCATCATTGTAAGGATGAATAAGGACATAATTATGCGTTTCAACTAACTTATTTGCCACTTCTACTCTACTCTCGATCGAATTCTCGCAAAACACTATCTGCGCCCCATAACCACGAGTAGCATCGATTTTAACTTGCGGAGAGTTCTTTGGCATCACAATCGTAGCCTTGATTTTCATGATCGATGCAGCAAGTGCGAGTGCTTGCGCATGATTTCCAGATGAGTGAGCAATGACACCTCGCTTTCGTTCATCCTTTGTCAATTGTGATACTGTGTTTAAAGCTCCTCTAAATTTGAAAGCACCAGCACGTTGAAAATTCTCACATTTGAAAAAGATCTGACAGTCAATCAATTTGTCAATAGTTGAAGATGTCATCACTGGAGTCCAAAGAGCGTAGTCTCGAATTCTCTTATGAGCATCGAAAATGTCCTGAAGCTCAACCATAGAATAAGATTGATGGCTACGATACAAAAAGATTACTCGAAACGTTTAACCGCTCCAGAATTGCTGACCACGATGATGTATATTGAGAGGAATACGTAGAACAGAAAAAGCCATTGAAAGTAAGGATGAAATTATTGCTATTCTTAAGAAAACAAAATACATCACAATAGCGATGAGTATAGATGATGAGCCCTATCTAGCAACATTGAGCCATGGATATGATGAAGAGAATTATTGCATCTATTTTCACTGTGCTCAAGAAGGGAAGAAAATAGACATCCTCAAGAAGAATAATATCGTGTGGGGACAGGCACTCGATGATTTAGGTTATGTAGATGGAGCATGTGATCATCTCTATGCTACAACACAGTTCAGAGGTCGTGTTCTCTTTATTGATGATATAAATGAGAAGAAGCATGCTCTCAAGATAATGATTCAAGCTCTCGAGGTAGATCCAGGTAAAGTAATGAAAGAGCAGATAACGAAAAAATCTCTCAAGCGTGTAAATATTGGACGAATAGATATCGAATTCATGACTGGTAAGAAATCGAAAGAGGTCATTATTTCATTATAGACGTTTTTTTGAGAGTTCAGAAAGTAGAGAGAGCGCTTCATCTAGCCTATCATATGGAACAAATAGATGGTCATGATAAAATGCTGAAACTACATTAACACCAATACCAGCACTAGCCAGGTGTTCTGTAATAGCAGCAAGAAATCCAACAGCTTCAAGGTCTGAGTGGATTGAGAGAGAAATCAAACCCCACGTTGAATTAAATGAAAATCCATTTTGTACAGCGATATCTTTTGATACGATTACTGTTGGTCCCTCATGTTCTCTAAAAACAAGTAGAGGTTTATGAATACCCTCCAATTGTTTTTCCTGAATTGTACAAAATACATATTCTCCGTCAACAACCACTGGTTTCATTTCTCTCAAGAGAATTTTCAGATTATTTTCTCCACTCATTCGTTACAACCACACACAGCTATTTCGTACCTCCAAATTTCTCCCATGAAGTCAGTTCTTCTAATGGAAATCGTGTACTAGTTCGGTCTTGATCTCCGTATCCAACAGATATTGAGCAGATAACACGAAGTCTTTCTGGAATTTCTAGAGCTTCGCGAAACTGATGTTCAAGATCAGTATCTCTCACTCCCATCCAACAGGTTGCTAAACCAAGAGAATAAGCTGCAAGCAACATATTCTGTGCCGCTTGATGTGGGTCTGCAAGATGATATCTTTGATTCTTCGATGGATCTCCAAGTACAACGATTACAACTGGTGACTCCTTCATGAACCTGCCATAGTTATGAATATTGGCGAGTTTCTCTCTCATCTCTTTATTCCGAATGATGATAAAGTGCCAAGGTTGTTTATTCGACGCAGATGGTGCCCATCGACCAGCTTCTAGAATCGTCTGAAGATCATCCTCTTTTACTTCATCAGGTTTGTATTTTCTAATGCTTCGTCGTTCTTTTATCGCTATCAGTATATTCATTGTTCACAGTCTCTTGCTTGTTCCAATGACGAACCAAGTAAAATATTGCGCGCTATCATAAACCTAAAAGGAGGAGTTTCTAGGCGCGTTGTGCATTTGATTGGTGAGGATGAAAATGGCGGTCCAGACAAAACGCAAGGAACTCACAAGTGTTGGTGTTGATATTGGTTCATCAACATCCCACGTCGTGTTCAGTAAAATTGTTCTGGAGAGGAATGAAGATTTTAGAACTGAGAAATTCGAAATCAAAGAACGACAGATACTATATTCAGGTCCAATTCATCTAACTCCATTCAAGGATGCGAAAAATATCGATTTTGAACAATTACGAGATCTACTGTTAAATGACTACCAAAATGCAGGAATTGGAGTTTCTGAGGTTGATACTGGTGCGGTCATTATTACTGGAGAAACAGCGAAGAAAGAGAATGCAGAGTGGATTGTAAGCGCGCTTGCTGGTGAAGCAGGAAAGTTTGTTGCTGCGACTGCTGGACCCAATTTTGAATCTGTTCTTGCAGCTTATGGATCTGGTGCTGTCGCTACGTCAGCTGAAACAGGTAAGACAATAATGAACATCGATATAGGCGGTGGTTCATCCAACATTGCTATTTGCAAGGACGGAAGAGTTGAAGCAACTACTGCAATCAATGTGGGTGGGAGATTAATCGCTATTGATGATAGTCGACGAATTATCCGTTTGGAAGACACAGCTAAAAAGCTAGCTGATGTATTGGGCATAAGCCTAGAACTTGGTCAGGAACTTTCCAAAGAAACGCAGAGTAAGATATCAGATGTTCTTGCTGATGCACTACTTGAAAGCATGCAACAGAGGCCTCTATCAACAATTACTTCAAAACTCATGATGGCGCCTCCTCTCAAATATGATGGTAGAATTGACACAATGACTTTTTCCGGTGGAGTTGCAGAGTATTACTATGATAGTGAGGAGAGAGTATTCAATGATCTTGGAGCATCATTAGCCAAGGCAATAAATGAAAAAGTTTCAAAATTGAAACTACCAGTTGGAAGACCAGAGCATAAGATACGTGCTACAGTTATCGGAGCAGGTAACTTCAGTCTTCAAGTCAGTGGTTCAACTACATTTCTTTCGGCAGGTCTAAAGTATCCGCTTCGTAATCTACCTGTTGTTGAACCATATATTACCACAAGGAAGCCCTCATCACAGGATGTCAGAAACGCAATAACGAGTGCTTTGTCAAGATTAGATTTGATTGAAGGTGTTGAGCCGTTAATTTTAGCCTTTAACAAGTCAGTTAGACCGTCCTATGAAAATCTAAGAGAATTTGCAATTGGAGTTGTAAAAGCTTTGCCGAATACTATCAAGAATCAAGCCCCAATCTTCATGTGTTTTGATGCAGATATTGGAAACAGTGTGGGAAATGTCATGAAACGTGAAACAGGAATTATGAATGAACTATTATCTATCGATGAAATCAAGCTGAGTGAGGGGGATTTCATTGACATCGGAGAACCAATAATCGAAGATGTCGTAGTTCCAGTAGTAGTAAAGACATTGATTTTTAATTCTGTTTGAATCAAGCTACTCTTTCAGATGCTTACGTACCTGTGAAAGGATGAGATAGGTTATTGGTACCTTGATTGACTCGTCAGCGGTTTCAGGAACGTAGGGTTCTCGTTCTTTTTCATACCACATTCTATATTCTTGATCTGGCCAAATCTCGTTTCTTAGGGGGATAACCTTGCTAAATCTTATGAAAGCGAAACCTATGAGTGGTAATATTGGGATTGGAAGGATGAGAAGTGTAGCGGTAGTTGTAGAAGATCCAACCAGTGTTAGAAGCGTTAGGAGGGCTGCTGGAAGAATCTCGCCTAGAATTGCTACTGAAAGAAGTCGAGACTTAGTAATTTGAGTAAGTCGGTATCGGAATATGTCTCTGACAAATATGATGCGAATTGCTGATAAAAGGACAAAGACTATGAGCACACCTTGTATCATAGGTACGATTTCGTAGGAATTTGAAGGCAAAAACTGGTCATACGTTAAATATGGAAAATCTGAATATAATTTGTATTGATAAAAGAGAGACCAGAGATCCATTTGAGCCATAAAATCGCTGTCTGCTAGAGTAACAATAAAAGGTGCAAAGATAAGACCAGCCCAAACAAGTCCCGAGAGAATATTCCCTCTTCTTGCTTGTTTTCCTACAGTAGCCTTAATGAAATCATAACTTAGGGAACGAAGGTTTTGAGAAATACTTCGTAGCATTGATTCACGAAAGATTATTGGTAATATTACGAAGAATACAATTCCAAGCATGTAAGAGTAACTAATTGCATAAACCATGCTCATCTCGTAGAAGAACATTGGAGTATATGGAATAAGTCGGCTAAATAACAAACTAAACATTGATACTGCCAGAGCTCTCCCACGTATTGTTTTGGAAATTGGTTGTCTATTCAAGTGATATTCAAAGAGAATGCATGGCGACATTATGAATAATGCTATCAAAATAGGCACAGCTGGACTAATTCTGATGAGAGAAATTTCATCCACAAAAAAGATTTCCACAACCAAGAGTAAAGAAGACCAAGTAATACCCAAAAAAGAGACATGTAAGAAAAGAGGGAATGACAGCACTATTAGTAATTTTAAAAGAAAAAATGCAGTAGTTCTTCGCCTACTACTAACCTCGGTCATTTTCTCTACACTTACTGCTATATTTGCCTATTAATAATACGCTGGATTTGACAATCATCACTTGGATAGGGGGTATTATTCATATAGCTGGAAGCTGCCATGCTATACGATACTGTCATGCAAACCACTACAACACTACCTCCACCGCCTGATCCTTTTGTTGATTTTCTAGGATATATCCTCTATTACATTAACCTGCTATTTCCGTATATTATGCTAGCATTTTCTCTGCTTGTTCTACTGGTGTTTTATTTCATACTCACGAGGTTGGTCAAGAGGTCGTTGACATCTATTGGAATGGGAATTGAAGCAGCTACTGGGATTGTCTTGGTCTTGAGGTTAATATTTTTCATGGCAGGAGTGATGATCATAATTAGTGCATTTGAAGCTAGTATAGCAACGCTTCTATCATTGACAGCTATATTTGGTACTGCTTTGGGTCTCGCATTCTCCCAAGCCTTAGGAAATATTGTCAGCGGACTGTATGTCTTGGCTGCACGACCATTCCGAGTTGGGGATTATGTTAGAGTGGGAGGGGTCGAGGGAATTGTACGAGAAATCACTTTGAATTATACAAGAATTCTTCTTGGCGATGAAACAAGACAGTTACTTCCAAATAGCAAAGTTGTGAGTAGTGAGGTTACTAATTTTCGAGTTGCAGTATCTGATTTAATCCAGGATAAAGAAGATCAGATAGAGGAAATAAAAGATGAACGGAGGATGAAGTCATACATCAGATCAATTGACAATGCGATTGACAGACTTCGACATATGGCAGGTGATGCTAATGCTTTCAAATATACTTTTGACATGAATATTCACATGAGTTACAATCAAAAAGATATGCAACGTCATTTTGACAAAGTATGCCAAGAATATGAGGATGTATTTCTTGCTCGACCGACCTATCAGATTTGGGCGAAACCAGTTGCAGCAGTAACTTATCGTTTTACGTATATTGTAGAAGACCCCATGTTAATAATCAAGAAGACATCAGAATTTATGGAAGATCTTCTCAAACACTATATAGAAGGAGTAAAGTGATTTACTTAGTATATTGTGGTATCAAATCTTTGAACTACGGTGCGACTCTGGCAGTATTCATTCTATCAGAAGAGGGTAGGTATGGCTTAATGTCAATGATGGGGGATTCATGAATTGCATTTATGTGTTCAATTCTCAATCTCATGCGTTCAGAATCTACTTCTAGAAGTTTAACAATAGTATGACCTATTGGGGGATCAAAGATAGGGAATATATTCTCACACCTTGAAGAGAACCAACTGAATGAAGTTAACCAGACATGAGAAGCATTGTGGAAATTTCAACTCTCAAATCGTCCTCAGATACATAGCCTGCAAGTTGTTTGGATCCCATATAGATAGTGGGCAAAGCAGGGAGTTCGTTTTCACTGACTCCAGAGGCAGGATCATCAACATTGATGAGTTGAATAGTAGCTGGACTAATATTCATCTCCTTTAAGACCGAGTTCAATGATTCAAGAACTGGTCCACAGAATACACAGTGATCTGATTTGTAGAACATGATTGGTGGAATTTTCAGCTCTTCCTTCCAAGCTGGCAAGAGAACGATAAATTTACTTCCTTGAGATGGATCAGAGGGGTCTTTGTCTTCTACCCATACTCTTCCGCCAAGATGCTCAATGTACCTGTCAACAACAGTTAAACCAAGACCTTTCCCAGCAAGCTGTTCCTCAGTCTCTCCAGAACGTCGAAATATCTGATCTTTATGCTCATCGGGAATTCCTGGTCCTTGGTCTAGGAATTCAATTCTAACCATTTCGCCATCTTCAGTAGTCTCAGCATTGATGATTAGTTCAACAGTAGTGCTTGGGTCTTCACTTGCACAATAGTGGATGATGTTAAAGAAGATATACCACATAAAAGCATGTCCAACAACATCAATTGATTGCTCAGGAATATTTGATTTGATGTTGATGGTCTTCCATTCAAAATCCCGAGTAGCTTCTCGAACAGCCTTGTTGAAGTGAGGTTGAAGTCTAGTTTCAACTTTGTCTGGAGGTGCTTGTCCCAAAGAGATCAAAACACCCATATTAGCAATCATTCTTCCAGCACTTCGGACACTCCATGCTGTTTCACTAAGAAGTCCCTTTAAACGGTCTGGCAGATCTAAAGAGATGGCAAGGTCCTCCAGCGAGAATAAAACATTCTGATTTGTCATGTTCAGGTCACTGCTCATGACTTCCATGTACAGATTTGCTCTTTCGCTCTCTTGTCTGAGTCTTTGTTCTACTCCCCGTCGAGTTGTCACATCAAAAGCAGTTAATCCGATTTCACTCACTTTCTCAGTTCCAGCAATAAGAGGACTTGAAGAGATGTTAACCCAGATAATCTTGCCATCTTTCTTTTTCATTTGAATCTCAAGACCACTAACGCTTTTCCCTCGAATTGCTTCCCTTACAATATCTGCTCCGGGATCATATCTGGGTTCAGGGTCAGGAAGAAACTCTGAAAGCGATTTCCCGATTATATAATCAGCTTCACATCCTAGCAGTTCTTCTCCAGCTGCATTTACTTGTTCTATAGTTCCACGTCGATTCAACGTGAAATATGCAACAGGTGACATATCATAAAGAGTAGCGAAACGATTCTCTAGTTCCGTTACAGCTGCTTCAAGTTCCTTTTGAGAAGTGATATCCCGCACTGTAGCGATGATTGCTGGCGTTCCTTCTAATTTTATTTCAGTTGGGGTGATTTCTACATGAATGACATCGTTATTTTTTGATACAAGGCGTGTAACGAATCTAGTTGCATGTTCGCCAGTGACAAGAGCCTCAATCATATCTTGGTCCCGTCTTCGGGACATCGAATCAATTAGATCTTCAAAAGGTGTATCGATGAGTGCATTCTTGTCATATCCAAGCATATCCGCAAATGAGGAGTTAGCGAGAATAATGTCTTCATCTTGGATGACGACAAAACCATCACGAACTACTTCCATAACTTTGTATAGCCATGATGTTTCTCGATTCTCGTTCGTCACCCGTAACACCTGCACTCAAAACTTCTTCATAGTACTACATAAACAAACGTAGCCTTTATGCTACCTGTATTCATAAAGCTCACATGGATAATTAAAAAAATCTAGCTAGTCTTCATTCGATTTTTAAGTAGACAATCAATCTGCATTATGGTCTGTGTTATCCTGACGAAGTGTATGAGTGTAGTTTGAAATGCGATATGAATGCGGCAAGGCAACGTCCCTATTATCCAAACCACATGTTGCGGACAGCTGGTTTGATATGAACCGTAGCCTTAATGCCTTTAGAGGATGTGATCATGGTTGTGTCTACTGTGATGCGAACTCAGAATATTATCACGTGGATAATTTCTACTCTCATATTAGAGTGAAGGATAATGCTGCTGAGATTCTTAAGAAGGAATTGAAAAAACTTGGATTTACTTCAAGAAGCGAACTTGAAACTGAAACACTATGGTCATTTCTTGACGATGAAGATGCGAAAAGAATAGCTGAGAAGGTACCCAGAAGGATTGTGATTGGAGCATGTGGTGGAGTTAGTGATGGATTCCAACCGGCTGAAAAAGAGTATAGAATCACATATAGAATTCTTGAAACGCTACTAGACTATGGACTCCCAGTCTTCATTTTGACAAAATCAGCATTGGTTCTGGAGTATATAGATCTCTTGAAAGAGATTCATGAGCGAGCTTTTGCCAACGTAGCATTTACAATCACATGTGCAGATGATGAAACACAGAAAATCTTTGAACCCAACGCAGCTCCAACATCTGAAAGATTTGCGGCATTGAAGGAGATCCGAAAAGCGGGTCTCTTCGGTGGAGTTATGGCAACTCCCATAATTCCTACTATTGGCGACAATCATGAAAATATGCACCAACTCGTAGTGCAAACAAAAAACGCCAAAGGTGAGTTTATTCAGTGGGGTGGAATGACTCTAAAACCCGGTCGCCAAAAAGACTTCTTTATGCATGTTGTTAAGAGAAGATATCCAAACAACTATGATACAATTCAGAGAATTTACGAAAATAACAATGCGTACGGACAGCCAATCTTGAATAGACTCCCTGTAAATGTGATGGTCATGGGGCGTCATATCTGCAACAAAGTCGGCATACGTGATCGCTCTGTACGGCATAAGATACCCTATGAATTTGAATCAAATAATTTAGTTCTTGGAGTTCTTCTTGACATAGTTTTTCGAATGGGAGTACACCTAGGAAAGCCGCCCAATCTAACAAAACCATACTGGGAGCTTGCCGCGCGTATCGAAAGAGGAGAAGATGAGCTGGGAGAACTGAGGAATAGGGGTGACCTGAAACAACAACTACTGATTGATAATATTATGACCTCAACCGTTGAAGAGATTTTGGACACTGGAACATGTCCAGTCCTAAGGAATCTCGAATCATTGATTGATAAAATGACTGAGGATTCACTCGATGTTGAGATTAAAGTTTCACCTGATGATTATTCATGATTGTTCTAAAATCTGATTTTTTCTGATAAGAAATCCCAATTCAAGGAACAGCAGTCATCGAGATAATCCTGTTCATTTTGTGTAGCGTTTGTTTAGACCTCTAAACCATTCAGGGACCCGGGCATCATCAACCCTATCAGATGAGGGCATGTAAGGTTTGATGTCAAGGATTGGTGTTCCATCGTTCGCTGATATCTGATCCACAATCAACCTTTTTGATTTATTGTCAACCTGAAGGAGTTTCACAATGGAGAGACAAAGCACGTTAGGTCGGGCTGGTGAACGACTAGCAAAGACTCCTGACATTTCTGCACCCTCCACAGGAGGAACATCCTTTAAATGACTCCGGTTATCTTTATTGTCAAGACCATCAGCCCACCATATTACATGGAGGTGGGAGAACTCATCAATTCTAAGTGTGGCATCCCAATATTTCGATTTGATTTGGAGCTTGACGGGTTTACCCTCTTTCTTTTCGACGTGTCCAATTGGTATCACATCAAACTTCATCATTCTCACTAGATAGGCACTTACTCTGCAGATTTGAATAATACGATTTCGTGTAGTGTTGAGCCATCCTCTCTGTAAGTCATACCCTCATTATACACCTCAAGATCGAAATTCGATAGGAGTCTGAAATATCCAGGTTTCAGACGTAAAATATTCTTTGCCACGAAGCGTAGAGCAGCACCAAAATTATCAAGCATGTCCACAGCCTCTAAAACCTTGTCCACTCTTAGCTCGACCCGGATCTCATCCGGGACATTGATGACAATCTTGTGAGGGAAGCTATGTTTTGCACTCGGATTGAACTCAAAGTCTTCCTTGACGAATTCATAGTTACCTGTGCTGAGTATAGGCTCTTCACGTTTGGCAAGAAGTAACACCTTCACTTGGTGATCGTCAACCTTCTCATTACACTGGATGAAGGCATAGGACACAGTGAAATTCTAGGAGTAGACTCGACCCCACATCCAATAATCTATGATGCTCTGAAAGAGAAATTCAGCCAATTATGATCGTGGTAACCAACACCCTTCACTGACAATGTCTTGTCACCATCTCTCACTGTTCCCTCCACTGAGGCTCTGGGGAGTGGAACGACCCATGCAAAATGACCGAGATTAGCAAAGTGGGAGTAACCAGTACCAGGCTTCCAACCCTTTACCTTAGCCTTATAGGTCAGATCAAACATGAGTTCTTCATCTTCGAGAAAAATCTCATAAATGGTTTATCGATGCGTTTGAGGAATGTGCCTGTTGGTTGGATGGCAATTGCAAAGCATGGCATAAGTGTATTGAATGCTAGGTGACTCCTGAGTGATTCTCTGGTGGTTCAGGAATATGAACGAATCTAAGTGCAATAAAAATAATCAATGAAGTGACTAGTGCTATTATTCCTGCAACACCGTAAACAATTCTTAGACTATCAGAAATTTCCCAGACTGCAGCACCAAAAATCTGAGCAATCATGCCAACAATCCCCATCAGAAAATCATAGGTACCTAGTGCTCGTCCTTTGACTTCTTCAGACACAACGAGGATAGTGATACTTTTCACGGAGCCAGTCCAGAGTACAAATGGTATTGCCCAAACAAAGTTGATGAGGTACATCATGACTACTCCGCTTCCTTGACTAAACCATAGGAGAATCAATGCATTCCCAAGTACTCCAGCTAAGAGTGTTCCCTTCAGATTTTTGTCAGCAAGATTACTTGCTGGATACATTATGGCAGCACTTGTGATTGAAAATAGACTCCAAGTTAATCCATATGTCACAGTATCAACATTCCAAGGACCTACACTGAGGTTTCCAAGATATGGAATTGAACTACTCCAAGCAAATATAAAACCAATCATGCCTAGTGAAAGTATCCAGAAACTACGTCCAAGCTTTCGAAACGAAATCTTCGGACCTGCGCGAGCTTTTTTGATGACTTCTGCTCCAAGTGATTCTTTCAACAATAGAATCGCAGACACGAAGGTTATGATCGCACAGATTGAACCTATAAAGTGAAGATTTCCGGATTGATATCCAGAAATAAGGAGAAAGGAGCCAGTGAAAGGACCGAGAGCGTCAACAAACCATAAAGGCATCATGACCATCATTAGACGCCTTGCAGGATTACTTCCATCGTCGGAAGCAATCTCGTCGGCAGGAATCGCTCTAGCCATGAGCCGCGCAGTGCTCATGCCAAACCAAACTAAGCCATATTGAATTGCCACATAGGGCCATATTGGGAAAAAAGACATCGAAAAAAGTCCGACGATTATGGGCAAGAAACCTATAGATATTGTCCACTTTCTACCAATGAAGTCAGCGATATAGCCGGAGAAAACACTTGCAATAAGACCAGAAAATGTAGCAAGAGAAAACACAAATCCAATCTGCCATGGTTCAAGAAAACCTTCAAGGAATATACTAAACTCCCACTTCCAAAGGGCTGTTGAGAACTGTGCAATAGCAATAACTGCCGCTAGTCTCCATAGATTGGGACTAAGACCTAGTTTCCCTGGACGTGAACTGTTGTCTAGTTCTATTTCATCACTAGTCAAAGTCTCTTTTGTCATGTCTTGGCCTCGAGGTCTTGCGGCTACAAATCAGACCGGCTTAAGTTAATGTCGATGATGACCTATTTTCAAAGTACCCAATGGAATTGTACACTCCTGAATCAATGGGAATATTTGAATTTCATGCTATTAATCGCAAGCAATCCTACGAATAGGAGTGAACCAAAGACTGTATACCACTCAGTAAGCGGACCTCCAACAGTAAGAGCAAAGCCAAGACTTGAAAATGTGATTCCAAAACCATAAAGTCCAACCAATTTATTGAAGATTGGATTTAAGAAAAGAGCAATTATAATGAGAACGAGTACAAAGAATATGATTAAGAAGAAAGTACTAGATGCAACCATATGTGATTCTCCTTGGTCTTCAGAGAATACACCAATTGCCAGCAAAGCTACTCCAGAGGCAATACCGAGCAACTGACCAATAACCATGATTACTCTTTGAATTGAATTTTCAGTCCAACAATCCTTCAAGCTTATGAAAAAGGGAACCAAAGCAAGTCCTGTAAGTATACATCCTATATTATAGAAATATGCCCCAAATGAG
>PJET01000104.1 GCA_002825515.1 Candidatus Thorarchaeota archaeon MP11T_1
ATTCGATTATTTGAGCACACATCAGGCACCAGGGGACCCGCATGCAAGGGTAACAAGTCTACCCCTCCTTGCGTTAGGACTCATCACTGCAAGTGGCACAGGTGCATCAACGACCATGTTGATGAGCAGTTTTGGCACAACTCTTGTAGCTCTTGATGATCGAAATCCGCAGGACTCTGGAATTCATCTTATGATGGGCATGTTCTCCCTGAAATGGAACAATGAGGACCCTACGAATTTGATGATGTTTGATGTGAAAAGCGAGTTCCATCAGGTGGTTTCAGCGTCACAAACTGTGCCATATAATCGGTATATTGGCGTGTTGTCTTATAATGATTCAATCTATGTAACATTCTTGGTGGAGGCGTATAATCTAACATCTTATGACACCAAACCCTTGACAGCTTTCAGAATCACTCCATTCATTCTCAATCTCGGAAGTGAGCCAATTGAGAATGTGAGTCTGTATGTTTCATATTCACTTGACCTATATCTTGATGGTGAAGATGATCATGGTAAGTACGATTTAGATGACCAACAGCTCTTTGCCTATGGTCTCTCTGAGAGCTTCGGTAACTTCTATGTTGGTATGAACTCCAGCATCCCACTTTCTGCTTTCGAAGTTGGCAACTCATCAAACATTGCAAGTCATGTTTCAGACGACAACTTGACTGGATCTACTTTCTTTGATGGAGAGGTTGGACTTGCAATGCAATGGAATTTTGGTACTCTGGAGGTTGATGAGCTAGCCAATGTGACAATAGCCTTAGGATTTGGAGAGAACCGAACCATCCTTGATGCATCAATCGACGCTATGTGGCAGTATGACATTCCATCTGGAGCAGACCAGGGGGACCTCATCGTTGTGGAAGCAGATGTTCCAAGGATAGCAAAGGCAGGTAATACATATCAATCGAAAGCCGTCATAATGAACATAGGACAGGAGAACTCTACGGCCATTGGAGCAATGCTGGTGATTGAAGGATCTGTTGATGATGGAACTATGTTTGCCAGATACTTCAACTACGATGTAATCGAACCGTTCAAAGCTAAAGTATTGGTAACAGACTGGCGTCCAGAGACTGAAGGTGTGAGAACCGCCGCTTGGGCTGTTTCTACTGGTCTAGATCAAATTGTAGCTCTCGTGTCAGACCCAACAGGTCTGATACTCACAGGAGGAGTAGGACTCTTGGATGATTTCATTATGCGAGATGTCTTTATCATTGACCCAATATCATCAACATCAGTATTTCCAAAACAACTACCATTTGCACCTTTTGACATCCGATTCCCGGCTGACTTTGGTCTCTATAGCTTTGTTCTATCAACTACTGAGTCATTAGGAAATCTGACGGTCACAAACCATGGGAATGCCTCAGACTGGGGAAATGTGTCTCTGACCTATGCAGACACTATCGAAGGATTCTATGACTTCTCGCTCTTCATACTGGCACCTCCGATTGGTATGGACGGGTATCACAGGTGTGATTATGTGCTTGAAACTGAGTATGGATGGAGCACCAATATCACACTCGAGCGAGTGTTGCAATATCCTCGTGCGATGATGCTACTCGACACATCACATGGAGGGGGATTTGGATCCCTTTTGGGAGATACTGGTGGGTTTGGCGACACAGGGAACCTCACTGGTGGAGATAGTGGAGGAATAGGATTCCCATTGGCGCAGGAGGACACCTCAAGCGATGAAGATATGCTCACCGGCTTTAGTCTCAATGATCTTGGAAGTCTTGACTCACTCACAGGTCTCTTTGACGCATTTAGAATGACAACATTCTCTGGACTGTCAAATATGAAGAAGAGAATGGCAGAGGTAGGCCTCGACCTAGTAGAAACTCCAGGAATGGAGTTAGATTCAGGCTTACTCGCAACATTCTCAACAGTCTTTATAATAGCACCAACTGAGGAATTCAACCAGACAGAGATTGACACTCTGAGAGAATTCTCATTCAATGGTGGAACCATTGTTGTTCTTGGTGATAATGATGACAATGCGAACACAACGATACTCAACCCCATATTGATGGAGTATGGATACCACCTTCATGGAAGCCATAGTGAGGAAAACACCACAGACATCGTGACTACCAAACCATTAGGGTTGGGATTGGAGAGTATTTGGCTTGGTGGTGGGACCTATATTATGAACAATCAGTCCAACGCCAATGCCCGACTCAATGGAAACACGGTTATCATGCTGGACACTACTGATCCCGAGATCGCAATCTTTGGTTCTTCGAAGATATTCATGAACAAGAATTTAGTAAAGTGTAATAATAGTAGGCTACTCGATAACCTGAATGAGTATTTGCTGCGAAACACACTCACCACTTCGACGAGTCTCTCTGAGAATACCACCTACTATCAGGCTGGGAAGAGTGTCTATGTCAATCTTAAACTGAGAGATTACTATGGAAATCCAGTTGACGATCTGTTTGTTGCGATTGCTTACGAACTCCCGAACGGGAGTCTAGCCTTCTTCATTGCTGGTTTTGTTGAGAATGGCCTCTACTCCTCGCAGTTCACACCCAGTTACTGGAGTAAGGCGGGGAGGATTAACGGTATTTTCCTCATTCTTGGTGATGAGAACTATGCTATGACCTATGCTAGTGTCAGCTTCTATCTGTACGAGGTCGAACCCCCAACTACACCCCCGCCGCCATTCATGTTTCTGACAATGGCTGAACTGGCACTCCTAACATCCCTAGGAATTTTCGGGGGACTGATTGGTTACCTCGTGTGGAACCGTCGAAGAATGAGGAAGCGTCTTAGAATTCCTGAGATTGAGCCTGAGCTGGTTCGTGAGATAGACAACACACTCAGTGCACTCCTCGCTGCTTTCACACAACTGGAAGAACTCATCCGAAGAGAGGACCTTGATAGGATCCAGAAGATCGAGGCATTACGTGTGCTCATGCAGGACATTGAACAAGGTCGTAGGATGTTCGACCGAGTGAGCGAAAAGGTAGGAGGTGTGTGATGTGGGAGAAGCTGATGTCAAGGAAACGCATAGAGAGATTGACATCATAGACCTCAAGGTAGCCTTCGGTAAGTTCTACGCACTGAAGGGAGCATCCTTCTTCGCAAACAAGAAAGAGTTCCTAGGTATCATCGGAGCCTCAGGAGCTGGTAAGACGACTGTACTTAGGGTTCTGACTGGACAGATTGACCCGACTGATGGTCAGGCTTTTGTCGGTGGATACGATGTCACAAAGAAGTCCAAACTGATCAGCCTACTTGTCGGTTATGTCCCTCAGTTAGAACACCTAAGTCTGTACTATGACTTTAACTCACTTCAGAATGCCCAGTTCTTCGGACGTATGTTTGGTCTCAGACCTAAAGAGATAGAGGAACGTGCTCGCAATGTCCTCACGATTCTTGGTTTTGATGAGGACCTGATAACAAAGAGAGTGGACAGACTCTCAGGTGGGGAACGGAAGAGAGTTTCAATTTGCCTCGGGATGATCCATAACCCCCCTGTGCTCCTACTCGACGAGCCAACCACTGGACTTGACGCACACCTCAGACATGAGACCCTGAACTACCTGAAGGAGCTCAACTACGAGCTGGGCACCACCATGGTCATCATCAGCCATGACCTAGAGATTGTTGACTACTGTACACGAGTGTGCCTTCTTGAGGAGGGCGATGTGAGTCAGTTCGGAACCCCAGAGGAACTGATCTCAACACTACCAGGACAGGGAGAGAGCATCCGAGTGGTCCTCCATGCGATGACCCAGGAGATCATCAGACGGGTTGACTCACTCCCAGGCGTACAGTTTACCGCACAAGCTGGTAGGAATGCAATGAAGCTGTTCATAGATAATCCTAGCGAGCAGATCCTACCAATCATTCACAAACTGAATGAGATGAAAGTACCATTTGAAGAGGTCAGTCTCGTGGAGGCCGACTTCTTTGATTATTTCCAGGTGAAACCCTGGAAGCAAATTCCTAGAGAGATAGGAGGAACCGCACCATGAAGACCTATCATGTGATCATAGCCCTACTGGTCGTCTGCGCTCTCGCAGGACTGCAGGTCCAGACGACTGACACGGGTCTACAGCCCGTGACAATCACGAGTCCACAGGTCCAACAGGTTCCACACTCAGTCGCAGAGATTGCACCATTCGACACGGCCATTGTCTGGTCCACCACTACTGGGAGCCAGGTCGTGGATGTTGTTGTCGATAACTTCGATGCAGACGTACGAGATGAGGTGGCTGTCATCGTTCAGAATGGTTCTTTGTTTCTGTTCGATGACAACAGCGACCTGTTGTGGAGACTGAATCTTGGCTCGACACCACACGCACTTGCTTCATTTGATGGCACAGCTGCCACTGGTCAGGAGATGCTCGTAGGAACAGACACGGGCGTCCTCGTGATCGGTGCAAACAAGGCTGTTCAGATGAATATGTCGCTCCCAGAGCCGGTGTATGCTGTTGCAGGTGGCAACTTCGATGGCGATGCTTTTGAAGAGGTCGTTGTGGGCTGTGACGACTTCTATGTCTACACTTTCGAGATTGACACAACTCCACTCTGGAGCTACCTGAGCAATGGCAGGGTACGACTGATGGCGGGTGCGGACATCGATTCTGATGGTAGGACTGAGATTGCTGTGGCCTCTGAGGGAAGGCGGTTCTCCCTCCTGCAGGACACTGGCGCATTAGTCCACAATGAAATAAGCGCTACTTCTATCACTGTGCTGACCATGGGAGATATCACAACTGCGGCAAACTGGGATGTGGTCTATGGGAACAGCAATGGAACTCTAAGAGTGTTGTACGACACCGGAACTCTTGCGTTCAAGCTTGAGCTTGACAGCAGCATCTCTGCTCTTGCGGTAGGAGACCTCGTCACAGGTGGGAGGCATGAGTTCGCTCTGGGTACTGCTTCAAATCAGTTGAGAATATACTCCTCTGCAGGAGTCCTTTCGTGGAACAAGACCTTGACTGGTCAGGCTAACGACATACGTTTCCCTAACATCGGAGCCATTACAAACGCGCAGGTTCTCGTCGGTATTCCTAACACCCTCAGGCTCTACAACTCAACGGGCTGGCTTATCAGCTCTGTTGCCTCCACCGGATTCACTGGAGCATTGAGCTTTGGAGACCTCGACAACTTCGGTGGGGAGGAGTATGTCTTCGGGACCAATGGAGGTGCAGTCTCGGCGTATGGTCGCGATTTTGACAAGGACCAACTCGCTGACGCCCGTGAGATACTCATTGAGGGCACCTTTTACGACGACTCGGACTCGGACAACGATAACCTCAACGATGGTCAGGAAGTACTCACCTATGGCACTAATCCCCTTGCTGCTGATACTGATGGGGATAAACTCTCTGATTTCGCCGAGGTCAGGACACATGGTACTGATCCCAACGAACCTGATAGTGATTCGGATAAACTGACTGATTGGCAGGAGGTCTATCTCGGTACTAATCCGAATCAGGCAGACACAGACGGAGACTCACTAACGGACTACGAAGAGAACAATGTGACTCTAACGCTGCCCACTGACCCTGATAGTGACTCAGATGATATCAACGATGCACAGGACGACAATGATGGCGATGGGCTAACTAACATCCAAGAGGTCCGTCTGTCAAAGACCGACCCCAATGATGTTGACACTGATGGGGATACAATATCTGACTATTACGATGACCAAGATGGGGACAACCTCGCAAACTGGAAAGAGATTCAGATCGGGACCGGACTCTACGACCCAGACAGCGATGATGACTTGCTAAACGATGGATATGAGGTGAAGACCAGCAAGACTTCTCCCCTCAACGAGGACACTGATGGAGACTTGCTCACAGATTACGAAGAAGTGGTGATTGTCCACTCAGACCCTCTCAAGGCGGATGGGGATGAGGATGGATTATCAGACTATGATGAATATGTGGTCTATGGCACAGGCGTGTTTGACAGTGACAGCGACGATGATAACCTCAGTGGTGAAGAGGTGAACACCTACTTCACAGACCCTCTGAACAATGATACTGACTCGGATAATATCGCTGATGGTCTCGAGGTTGATTTCTGGGGCTCAGACCCCAACTCTGCTGACACAGACCTTGACAATCTCGATGACTATGCTGAGTGTTATGTCTGGTTTACCAATGTCACAAACAGTGACACAGACGGTGACACATTAGGAGATGGATTAGAGGTTCTAACCTATGGTACAAACGCCACGCTCGTGGACACAGACTTTGACCTGATTCGAGACCCTGATGAAGTGAAGTACTTGGGTAGTGGTTGGGACCCGACCAATCCTAACACATTCGATGCGGGTACGTTGGATGGAAACTGGGACTTTGACGGAGACCGGTTGACAAACTATCAGGAAATCTATCTGACGCGGACAAATCCCACATTGATGGATTCGGGAGGGTTACCTCTCACTGACGACCTTGAGGACAGTGACTTGGATTTATTGAACAACTATGACGAGTTGTAT
>PJET01000105.1 GCA_002825515.1 Candidatus Thorarchaeota archaeon MP11T_1
GATTAGAGAGATTGTAGAGAATCCAAGAGAATACCTACGTTCGAGGAGAGGACAACTACCACCATGGATTGCATTTGTTTCATTAGGTCTCTTCATGATTGTTGGAGTGTTGGTGTTCTGGTTCATCAAGCCATTTATGGAGAGTGAAACAGCAGCACTCGAGATTCACTGGTTGTTGATCATATTTGGCACACCATTGGCCCTTGTGTCTGCTTACTTTACTGCAAGAGCAATAAGTGAAACAGGCATGCTTGCAGGGTATATCTCAGATATTATCGCCATTCCAGCTATTCTCTTCTTCAGGGTCACATTTTCTGCAATCACCACGTTCATGGGAATGTTAGGAGCAATCCAAGATGCTGCGATTGCACTACTAGTTCACCTAAGACTAGGAAGATTAACGGGAGTTCGCGGGAGAGACATTGCTAAGGCGGTCTTTGTCGGAACGGTGTTAGGCACCACTGTTGGTTCTTTAATCACATTTCAGCTTTTCAGTATGTATGGCTTTGGAACAATCGAATTCCCGAGCCCAGCGGCTCAGCTCTTTGGGTTCCTTGTTCTGAGTCTGCAAGGAATTGGTGATTTGCAATTACCAGGTTTAAGCGCGCTAGGACATCTTCATCCAGTTATTGCGTTTCTATACCTCATAGTCTGGGGAGCCGGTGGATTCCTTGCTGCTGGTAGGGAATTGAATAAACGAGGTCTGAGTCCAATCAGTCTTGTTGTTGGAGTTCTAGTCCCACCAGCCACAACAGTTACAATTCTCATTGGTGGATACATAAGCTATAGGTCCAAACTAATACAGAAACCAACTCCGCTTGCTGAGCATTTACCACAGCATGTTGAAGTATGCGATGCAGGATATACTAGAACAAGCAGGATTCTAAGTGGCGTTGTAGCGGGAGAAGCTGTTGTGACAGTGATATGGGTACTGTTGAACGCATTCGTCTTCATCTAGGCGTGTTTCTCAACATGTTCTGCGAGTAACTGAAGGAAACGAGGAAAATCATTCCTGTCTAGACTGGCTCCAGCAGCTGCTGGATGTCCACCACCAGAGCTTCCTTCTAGGTCTTTCAGAATAATGTTAAGCGTCTTGTTGAGATCAACCATAGTTCCTCTTCGACGTATACTCATGTCCACTTCGTCATCAGAGGACCTCGCGCTAATGCCAACCTTCGAGTTTGTCACGTATGCTGAGAATTTTGCACTTTTTCCGCGATAACCATTAATTGGCATATCCAGAACATAACCAACTTGACCAAGCTTTCTTGCATTCTGCTGAACATATCTGAAGACCTCATGCTCAATTCTAGTCGCTTTCAAGGCGAGTGCGACTATGTCATCCATCGAGCTTGGTTTGATACCCATTGCGAGTTGATGAACCAGGTCTTTCGACTCTTTTCGATAGTCTATCTCCTGTAACGCCTGCACAAGTAGTCCTGCCTCGAGATAGAGTGTACGTTTGTCTACATCGTCAAAATGCGCCTTGGCAAAAGGAGTATCATCGCAATAATCACCAATTGCTCCGTAGAGAGCTAGACGAAGTGCATACTCTGGTAGTGGTCCTTGGAACTTTCTATACACCAATTCAGCGGCACAGGAGTCGGTTTCATGGAATAGGCTTACTCTTTCTTCTAGTTCTCTCTGTTCTTTTGGGGTTATTGGATGGTGATCTGTCCAATGAATCTCTGTGGATTCAGGGAATCTATCAAGAGCCCTGAGAGTTTCATCAAATTTCTTGGAGTTGATTGCTATGTCACTCACATGTACAATCTCAGGTTTGTCTTTAGCAACTCGGTAAAGATCTTGGTGTACTTGTGAGGGTCTCGTGAAATAGAAATCAGATCCTGGAAAGACCAATAATGCAATTGCTCCAGAGGTTATTCCGTCAAGATCTCCATGGGTCAGAATGACACTCTTTGACATTGAGATTTTCCACCAATGGCTCAATCACTTGTAAGTTTCTTCAAGAGCCTTGTCCCATTCATCAATTTCTACCACATCATCCTTTCGCTTCTTCTTGGCCTTAGCGCGAGCTTTGCGAGCACTTTCAGCCTCTTTCCTTTTTATAGCGAGATCCTTCCGCCTCTGTTTTTGAGCTTCTTTCTCTTCCTTCGTGAGCTTCTCTTTCTCGACAACCTCTCGTCTACCAATCCAGCTGATGACTGAGGCTGCGAACGGGAAGAGTCCAACTATTGGAACAAGAAACAGCACCACAATCTCAGGTTGTAGCATTTCAACACTGTTCTCAATACCGATTGGGAGATTGAGGATCATCCTGATGACATTTGGACTCATCAGGAGGAATGATACTGCTATAACGGTGAGAAAACGTATAGCTGAACCAGTAATGGTTGACCCAATAACATAGGAGGAGGACGGGGCGGCCGCCCTCGCGGTCAGTTCATCCTTTGCCCTAGGGTCGCTCTGAAGTAGCTCATCAACGTAGATTTGAAGTCGACGAACATCTGATACCGCATCCAGACTCTCCAGAGCTGATTGACCCCCCATTACTTTGCGTTCCATTGCCTCTCGGAGGAATGAGAATGCAGTTGCACCGGTTGAACGACTCATGCCAGTTGTGCTGACCTTCTCACCACGCTCGATTGCGTCTTGTTTCCTTGTCGCTTGACGTAGCGCCAGTAACTGTTTCTTGAGAGTCTCTTCTCTGTCTTCAACAGGCTTCCCGACCGAATAACTATAGATCATCTGATAACTTACTTCGAGATACGCAAAGGAAACAAGTGCAAGGATTTGCGCCTCCGTCAATAGGAAGTCCATAAACTCTACAGGGAACGGGGTGGGAATGTCTGGAACAATAAGAGCTCTAAATGCAGCAAGAATGATGATTGCTTGGATAGCGAGAAAAGCACCTCCAACAAACTTGTGGTCCATTCTCACCAGCGATTGGAGGAATAGTGCAATACCGATTCCAGCGCATAGAAAATAGAGGAATAGGAATGTGTTGTCCCAGAGTGCCAGAAGTACATTACTCAAATTAGCTTGAAATGATGTCCAGACCTGTTGTATATTTGTCAAGGGACCAGTGAGGCCATAGGGCTGCATATACCAAGTCCTAAGAACAAGAGTGTTGTAGAGACCCACAATCAGGTCATTCGGTAATGCACCACCTGTAAAAGCACCTGCAAGACCACTTACCATTGTGGTTGCCAGGAAGAAGACTATCAATGAAAGAAGACGGAACACAGTCACGACAAAGGTGTATGGAGCATCCCAATGCCAGAAGTCATTTGGGTCAAGAATAGTATAGACTAAGAATGCCATGACGCAAAATGTAGCAATGGATGCGATTCGAAGAATCCAAGTGACGACCTTCAAAACATCGCCACCCCCCGTTGTTTAGCTTGCTCGTATGTGCGAATTATAGTTGGAAGGAAATCCTCTGGACCGACATTTATGACATTTATTCCAAACCTAGAGAGAGCTCTAGCTATCTTGTTCCTTCGTTCCCAGAGCTCTTCAGACACTGCTTCCGAAAGAACCTTCTCCACTGGTCCAAATTGACCGACTGGAGCCTCAAACCAAGGACCAACTGGACTGATTACAAGAGATTTGTGACCATTGGCCACTAGTGTTTTCATCGCATTGAGAAGAGGCGCGGGGCTCCTTTCAAGATCAGTCAGCCAAATGATGAGTGAACGTTTTTTACTCTGACCAACAACATGTGCAATGGCGGTTTCATAGTCACTCCATCCTGATGGTTCAGCCATGGCTAGGACTTCGAGAACATCATACATGTGGTTAGGTCGGGTGCCAGGGGGAACATATCCGTGAACAATGTCACTGAAGACACAAGTACCAACAAGATCTTTCCTTTCAAGACCCATATGAGTTAGCAGGACTGCTGCTCTGATTGCATACTCCAGCTTTGTATTCTCCGGGTATCCATTTCCCATGCTCCCACTGGTATCCACCATACACACAATCTGGACATTCTTCTCTTGCTCCCATTGCTTTACGACCATGTCACCACGTTTTGCACTCGTTTTCCAGTCGATGAGCCTGAACTCATCTCCGGGTACATATTCTCTGAACCCTGCAAAATCAGTGCCCATTCCCACAGTCTTGGTTCTGTGAGCACCGAACATGAGTCCAAGTTGTCGCTGCTTGGCAAAGGACTCCAAACGTCGAACATCCTTCCAAGTTGGATAAACAAGAACCTCTGTCTGTTCCTTCAGAGTCCTCTTGTAGTAATGCATACCAAGCCTGTCTCGCATTATGACCTCAGTAGGTCCAAGATAGTAGCGACCACGCATTCGGACTTGAAGAATGTAGGAGAAGGTCATACTACTTCCAGGCTCAATCCTGGATGCGATGAAGTTCTCACCTATTGCTAGAATCCAAGTTTCCGGGTATTGATCATGGACCTCTATAAAGTCAAAATGACGTCTGGATGTGTTCTTTATCGTAACGCGGACTCGTAGGAAATCTCCCGAAAACACTTTCACTTTGTCAATCTGACGATCAACTTCAATGCCTGCTAGATTAGCTGTCAACGCAAAGAGAGGCAGCGTGACTACTAGACCAATCACACAATAGACACCAAGGAGGACGAGGTAGAAGTTGATGAAGGAGAACCCACTGGTCAGTAGTAGGACTCCTGAAAACACAACCACGAAGCCTCTCTGCGTTATCAAATCATATCTTCCCCATCTAGCTTATGGCATAGAATACTACTTTGGACAGTCTACTTCTCCTAATATCTTAGATACGACCCGACTCACTGTCAATCCTTCGAGTTCAGCCTCAGGTTTGAGAATAAGTCTGTGATTCAGCGCCTGTACTGAGAGTCGACGGACATCCTCTGGGATGACATAATCTCTCCCAAGCATCGCAGCACGGGCTTTTGAAGCATTCATGAGCACTAATGATGCTCTTGGGGAGCCTCCAAGCAGGATTTGTGGATCATTGCGCGTACGTACAACAATGTCACGGATATAGTTGATGACATCCTCTTCGATGAACACTGTCCTGCATGTGTTCTGCATCCTGACCATTGATGCAGGATCTGCTAATACATTCAGGTCAGTCACTTCACCAAGATGTTTCCTACGTACGATTTCAGCCTCATCCTGATCAGTAGGATAGTCCAGTATCAGACGAAACATGAACCTGTCAAGTTGCGCCTCTGGTAGGGGGTATGTGCCTTCCTGTTCCACCGGATTCTGAGTAGCAATAATCAGAAATGGTTTTGGGAGCTTTCTGGTCACACCCTCTATTGATACCTGTCGTTCTTCCATCACCTCGAGTAATGCGCTCTGTGACTTGGGAGGACACCTGTTGATCTCATCTGCCAGTACAAGGTTTGAAAACACAGGACCCTTTCGGAACCAGAACTCGCCCGTTCGCTGATTGAACACATTACTGCCGAGTAAATCAGCAGGAAGTGTGTCTACAGTGAGCTGTATTCTTTTGAAAGCACAGCCTAGTATAGAAGCGAATGTTCGAGCCATGTAGGTCTTGGCAATGCCGGGTACTCCTTCAAGTACAACATGACCGTTGGAGAGGAAAGCAATCAAGACATCACGTAAGATGTCTTCCTTCCCAACGATTATTCGGCTGCATTCTCGAATAATCTCACTCGTGGTTTTATGCACCTCATCTATCGACATAGTTGCTGAGGTGTCAATAGCCACAGTGTCGTTCGTTTCTTCTGTTGTCAATTATATTCTACCTCTTTCTTGTGTCTATTATTTGTGATTGGATGTTACGCATGAAGAAGAAGAGCTCCATCATCTCATTCTCCTTTATTCTGATATTTGGATTCGCAGAGATCTCCTCAATACGAGCTATAACTCTGAAGAACTCGCTCTCCTTTAATTTCGGATCCTTGTAATGCATTATTTCCCATACTTTCTTGGGATCATATTCAGTCCATTGCTGCGTTTTTCGTAATCCTCGTTTCAAACGGCGATACAGCATTTTCACTACTCGTGTGTAGTTCCCCTCAGACCGATAGTATGTCATCCGTTCGCTGAAATATGTCTGTCCTCGTCTCAGAAATACATCTGAAACGCTCTTGACTTCAGGTTTCTTTATGTCAGGGAGATACTTTCTGATACCTAGAGTGGTGATGAGAGGATATGCTGCAGACAAAATGGGTAGTGATGAGAGCCATAGGACCCTACCCAAGTAGAGACCGAAGAAGAATTCACTCTCCCACCAGGGTATTTCAAGAAGTTGTTCGCAGAAAAGGATGGGTTGGGTCATGTCTCCGTCTGAAAGCCACTCAATAACATTATCACCAAATCGCCGATTTCCAGAGAATCTTCCCCACATGTCATTGTTGAAAATACTGGGATCGCTGACTGCTACCAGTCTTCCAGATGAATTCCCAGCTACAGCGAGATCAATTGCACCCACCACAGGAAGACTTCCGTTCCACTCGTGAGGATCAGGGCTGGGTGTTGGATCAGTGATGTTTGTTTCAC
>PJET01000119.1 GCA_002825515.1 Candidatus Thorarchaeota archaeon MP11T_1
GCGGGATTGAACTTCGAGATAAAAGAGGGCGATGAAGTAAGTGTTGCTAGCGGATCTATTAGGCTTGAGCTAGGTGACGATGCTGAAGCATGGTATAGAGAGCTTTGGGGATAAACCAAGACACTTAAACGGAAGTTAAAACGAACGAGAGAGGCAAGTCCTTGGGGGTTTAGCTATGTCAGAGAAGATTGAGTTCATAGAGTTGAGATTCCCAGATTTACTTGGCAGATTGAAAGCTATGATTGTACCCTGCAATCCAGCAGAAACTATTGAAGAAGTTGCTAAGGACCCAGTTTTGAAACGAGGAACAAGTTGTGATGGTAGCTCGGTGACTGGTTTGGCGAAGGTAGAATCATCAGATCTCCAGCTAGAGCCAGATTCAACATCTTTGATTGAATTACCCTACGTAGCACATAGAACTGCAGCGGCAATGTGTTATATTAGAGAAAAAATTCCAGAAGGCAAATCTGTGGAGTTTTTCTCTCTTGATAGTAGAGGACGGCTCAACACGATAAGCAAGGAGTTATTGCAAGGAAAGATTCAGCTCAAAGTTAAAGTCGAACCCGAGTTTCATTTTATTACACCAGATGGAGAACCGTTTGATGAAGCAGGCTATGCGGATACATTTCCCAATAGTCCAGGAATGGATTTACTTCTCGATTTGGCATCATCTCTGAGATCTCTTGGAATAAAAACAAGAGTGATTCATCACGAGGTTGGTGAATCTCAACAGGAGATAGAGTTAGATTTCGATGACGCAACAAGAATGGCTGATAATATACTGTTATTCAAGAACTTAGCCAGGTTAATCGCCCAAAATCAAGGTATAGATGTTACCTTTATGCCAAAGCCCTTTGAGGGTTCAGCTGGGAATGGTCTTCACTGTCATCTACAGCTCTGGGATGGTGATAAGAACCTGTTTGGTGTTGATGGTGCATCTGAACTGTCAGAAACAGCGAAAATGTTTATTGCAGGGCTTTTAGAACATGCCCCAGCTATTACAGCTATATCCAATCCGACTATCAACTCATACAAGCGACTTGTGCCGCATCACGAAGCGCCTGTGTATATTACATGGGGATTCATGAACAGAACAGTTCTAATCAGAGTGCCAATGTTTGAATCTGGTGCGAAAGCTGCAATAGAATTACGCTCTGCAGATCCGCTAACAAACCCATATTTACTGTTCACTGTAATTATTGCAGCTGGAATGGATGGTGTAAATCGAGAACTCTCACCACCCGACCCACGAAGTGAGGATATTTTTCAAATGAGTGATGATGAGAGAGATAAACTAGGAATTAAGATACTCCCAACCACTCTAGAAGATGCACTTGACAGCTTAGAAGCGGATAGTGTTATCTGTGATGCAATAGGTCACGATATTGTAAAGTCATTCGTGAGAATTAAACGAAAGGAATGGCGAGAATACACAAGTAATATCGTAACTGATTGGGAGTGGGACATGTATGAGGATAATTAGTTCTTCTTGAAGAAATCAGATAGTCGATCAAAGGCTTCATCAACAGCCTCAGGAGTCAATGGTCCAATTGAAATGCGTACATGACCCTCACCGACAGCACCGAATATCGCTCCTGGAAGAATTAACGTTCCAGTGGATTGAAGGATATCCATAACTAGCTTTCGTGAGTCATGACATTCTTTTATTCGTGGGAAGAGATAGAATGTACCTTTTGTATGGACAACATCAAGTGCATCAATTTCCCGTATGCGAAGGTATGCTAGGTCTCTAAGAAGACTCAACCTTTGCAACTCTTGCTCAACTGTATCAAGCCCTTTTTTCAGCACTTCCAAAGCAAGTATTTGACCGGCTGTAGGGGCACAAATAGTCATTGTATCCTGTACCTTAAGAAACTCTTTGATGAACTCCTGGGAACCAATAACATATCCTACACGCCATCCACTCATACCGAAGTCCTTTGAGAAACTTCCAATAGTAACAACATTGTGTTCAGCTTCTTGGCGAGCTCGAGGACTATAGTGTTCAGCTCCTTCAAAAACCATGCTTGAGTATGTTTCATCAGATATTAGCAATAGATCATGCTGCAAGCAGAGATCAATAATTGCGTCAATTTTTTCCCTATCATATACTGCTCCTGTCGGGTTATTAGGAGATATCAAAAAAATCGCACGTGTTTTTTCATCTATAGCAGTTTCAATATCTTCAACTTGTGGTTGAAAATTCGAGTCAACTGGAACCTCTTTTATCTCAGCACTCGCTAGATTTACAGCCATTACTGAGTTGAAGTAGTATGGAGATGGCATGATAACATTTTGACTTGGTTCAATGACTGTAAGAATTGTACCAGCAAATGCATTATTTGCACCGGCGGTAATAACTATCTCATCTTGCGGATTCGCGTCGATATCGAATTTCTGACGAACGTAGAGTGCTATCTCTTCACGTAACTCAACAAGACCTTCATCAGGAGTGTATACATGCGTAGTGGGATGGGAGATTCGTTCCTTTAATGAATTAAGTGCATCCTCTGGAGGTATGTGACCTGGTATTCCCTGACCCAGGTTCAAGAAGCCTGGAGATGAGCTAAAGCGTTTTGCGGCCTCAGCTAGTTTGACAATAGGAGGAGGGATAATACCATCAGTGCGGTACTTCATTGATTGCACCAGTTGCATCTACTTTAGAGGGTTCTTCAGAAACCAAGAGTCTTCTGAAAATGTATGACCTGTGTACCCAGTATCAAAGATTGCTTTGTATGATATAACTATACCCAAAAATTGTTCTTAATTGACAAGCATTATATCCATGTTTGTTTGGCGCTTCGATGTGACTAGTATGGATCCAATCACAATGGGAAGAAAAGAGGTACAGCGAGCTGCAGCTTGGTCAGTAATGTCTGCTGCTTTTCTCACAGTCATCAAACTAGTCACGGGAATATTGACTAACTCTCTGGGAGTGATCTCTGAAGCACTCCATAGCGGATTGGACCTTTTGGCTGCAGGTATTACCCTATTAGCAGTTAGAAGAGCTTCGAAAGCTCCAGATTCCGAACATCAATTTGGTCATGGAAAAATAGAGAATTTTGCAGCATTGTCTGAAACAATTATTCTTTGGGTAACATCATTCTGGATAATATACGAAGCTCTAAGGAGAATAGAGCTCCAAGAATGGCCAGAAGCCTCAGAATGGGGAATATTGGTCATGGCAATTGGAGTCGTTGTAACATACTTTCAGAGTAGAGTATTATACAATGCTGCAAATAATCATGGAAGTCAAGCTTTGGAGGCAGATGCACTTCATTTTAGAACTGACATGATAAGTTCGGTTGTAGTACTCTTGGGATTAGGATTTGTCCAATTAGATTTCCCAATAGCAGACCCAATCGCAGCTATCGGTGTTGCAATAATCATTTTCATAGTTTCATATAGACTTGGTAGAAGAACTTTCGATGCTTTGACAGATAAAGCTCCTGAAGGAACACAAGATAAAATCACAAGCATGGTATCAGAAGTAAGTGGAGTAGTAGATTGTACGCGTGTTCGCGTGCGTCACTCGGGTCCAGAGTTGTTTGCGGACATTGTTGTGAAGGTTGACCAAAACGTAGCAACAAGTGAAGCTCATAATATTGCTGAAACCATTGAGCAGAAGCTTGAAGAGTTAGCTCCAAGAGTCGATGTTATTGTTCACATAGAACCTGCTGAATTGGATAAGGAACAATACTCGGAGATGAATATATACGACCAGATGCAGGTTGTTGCTAGAAGACTACCAGAAGTACAGAGTGTTCACAATATTCGGGTATTCGAGATATCCAACGAATTGGACATAGCAGCTGACTTAGAAATGCTTTCAGATTTTACACTAGAAGATGCTCACGCTGTATCTGAGCGATTTGAAGAGAGCCTTAGGGAATTAATTAGTAACATCAATTCCGTGACACTTCACTTAGAAACATCCCTTACCAAAGATAATAGCGCTGATATCACATCTAAATCATCAGATATTGTTGAATCTGTGAAGAAAATCGTGACTGAATTCTCTCCACCAATCGATTATAAAAAATCAACAATAAAGAGAGAGAGTTCAGGAATAGCAGTCTTGCTAGATTGCACAATACCTGGTAATATCCCACTGACTGAGAGTCATGAGATTGCTGAAGCAATCAAGAAGAAGATTATAGAAACACTTCAGGTTGTAAAAACAGTATACGTTCACTTCGACCCTGTTTGACCCAAGCTTAATATCCAGCCACGATTGATGAAATACAGAGGTGCTGAAAAGATGAAAGAAGATTGTGCAGTGAAAATATTAGGAGCTCCAGAAGCGCAAGTAGTGCAAACAAAAGAAATCGAAATGGATCAACCTTTGCTTGTTTGTTGTTTCCCCTCAGCAGGAGTTGTTGGCACAATTGCGGCAAATACTCTGATTGAGAAGTTTGCAATGGAAGAAGTTGCCCATGTCAGATCAAGATTTATGCCCTCAGCAGCGGTGTTCTTGGATGGACGATTACGGCATCCTTTCAGAATTTATGGTCATAAAGAAAAGAATCTGCTTGTTGTGACTGCAGAATTACCAGTCGCAGATGATGGACTCTATGCAGTTAGTTCTGCGCTTCTAGATTGGGGAGCAACTATAGGAGTAAAAGAAACCGTCATTCTTGATGGAATTCCGGTGCAAGGCCTCCCTTCAGACCGGAAAGTGTTATTCGCAGCAGAAGAAGAGAAGATTGGCGAATTGAAAGAAGACGAAACAATGGAGATTCTCACAAAAGGTATCATTACAGGTATAGCGGGTTCAATCCTTTCTGAAACATTATGTAGAGACATGGTTGGGTTTGCACTTCTAACTCCGGCTATTGCAATGGTCCCCGACCCGGAGGGTGCAGTTCAACTTCTTGAGGCGCTTAATAGACTCTACAAAGTAGATGTTGATGTTTCCGAATTAAAGGAGAGCGCAACAGAGATACGAAAGAAGATGGAAGATATGGCTCAGCAAGTTGAGGGGCTTCGAAGACAACAGCCAAGTGCTGGCCGACCCGGTTATGAAAGAATGTATGCATGATGTTCAGTCTGTGCAGGTCTCATAGGCTTCTTTTGCACCTTGAGCATTCCGTTCTCCCACCTTCCCAGACCACTTCTCACAGATGACTTTCTGGACTGTTTCGAGTTTCACTAATCCTGTCGCCTTTGCAAATGCACCTAACATGGTGGTGTTAATGACCGGTAAACCTCCCACGAGTAATCCGTTCTTCAATGCAATACCAGTCCCATCGTAGGTGTAGACATGTCCTTTTGGTAGCTCGATTTCACTAGGTTTCTTAGGAGAATTGATGATGACTTTTCCATCATCTACGAGACCTTCAGTGATATCAATCAAATCTAGAATAGAGGAATCTAGAACTGCAACAATATCGGGAGTATAAATTTGACTTCTTACATTGATTTCTTCATCAGAGATACGTGTGAATGCTTTTACAGGAGCGCCTCGACGCTCTGCACCGAAATAAGGGAATGCTTGCACACCCTTGTAACCATCAATATATGCAGCTTTTGCTAGTAGTTCAGCGGAGGTCACGCCGCCTTGTCCACCTCGACCATGCCATCGAATTTCAATCATCTTCATCTGAAAGACTCCTAGAAACTGACCCTATTGGCAACCCCTGCGCGGTATTGGCTCAACATAACCTTTACGTTCCCACTATGTATCAATAATACGTGCGTTAAATGGATGAATACATGAGAAGAAATAGAGAACTTTGGGATAAATTGGCAAAACCTCACTATAAATCAGAGTTTTATGATGTTGAGGGATTTCTCAAAGGAAATCAGACGCTAGATCCAGTTGAGATAGCGGAACTCCCAAGCTTACTTGGAAAAAAGGTTCTACACCTTATGTGTCATTTCGGGCTGGATACATTATCAATGGCACGATTAGGTGCAGCTGCAACCGGAGTAGACTTTTCATCAGAGGCAATAGAGTTGGCAAGAGAGTTGAGTGAGATTGCGAAGATAGATGCTACATTTGTATGCTCGAACATCTACGATCTGCCAGATAAATTGGAGGAAAAGTTTGACATCGTCTTCACATCAGGAGGTGTACTCGTTTGGCTTCCAGATCTTGAGAAATGGGCCAATATCATTTCAGATTTGCTCAAGCCAGGGGGTATCTTCTATATCCGTGATTTCCATCCATTTGCCTCAATTTTTGATAATGAAGATAGTGCAACAGAGCTTCAGGTAAAATATCCATACTTTCAGGGCAGAGAGCCTTTGAAATTTGAATTTGAAGGGTCATATGCTTCAGGAGATGCATCAATCGGAATAAATCCATCTTACGAATGGAACCATCCAATTTCAAAAATATTCAATGTTTTAATTGATGCTGGATTGACAATTGAATTCTTCCACGAGTTTCCTATCACACGTTTCAAGGCTTTTCCTTTCATGGTTGAAAAAGAATCTGGAGGGTGGGTTCTGCCAGAAAATGAGAATTTGATTCCACTAATGTTCTCTTTGAAGGCTACAAAATCTGGCTAGACCTGAGGTCTTCACGAAGAGCTCGAACCACTCCATCAGCTGATTGAGCAGCCTGCTGTAGACCAACACCTGAACCTGCAGTGTCTGTTCCTACAACATATAAACCTGTAATAGGGGTTCGCGGACCGGGTCGATCAAGGTCTGTCTGACCAGGGATAAGCGCAGCACGAGTTGCATAGGACATCTGAACATGTTCCATTTCGGTATGCTCTAAGAGCCCAGGATAGTAATCCTCCAAGCCATTGCCTTTCATTTCCTGAATCATTTCATCCTTACTTTTTTCAGGAATAGTCATCATCGCAATACCTACAAGTTCTTTGCCCTCTGGAGCACAGCTCGGATCAAAGCTTGAAATGGAAACAATCCACCTGTTTGGGTTTGGATGTACTAGCACTCTATTCTTTCTATCACCAATCACAATCCTACGAAGACCCAACCAAAGTGTTATACCATGAGTTGCTTTCATAGTGCTCCATTTCTTGAAAAACTGCGTAATTTCTTTATTTTCAGATACGATTATCTCAGGCATAGACCAGAGTGGGATGTTGCTCACAATACGATTATGCTCTAACTTTTCTCCAGAGACAGTGCAAGCTGTAAGGTGACCATTCTTCTCAATTATTTCTTCAACTGGAGTGTTTAGAACATAGTCCCCATTGATGGTATCGATGACTCTCTTGATTAAACCCTCCATTCCACCTATGACATAACCCTCATCGTAGTCTTCAGACCCAAACAGAAGTCTCTTCAAAGAGCCAAGTCTAGAGGATTCTCTATCTGTGTCTCTGAGTGTTCGAAGAGCTTCATAGGCTGAAGCTTCAGATATTGGCACGCCTGCTGCCATGTAGATTGCACTCTGCATAACATCCAGCATGACTTGGTTTGTTGCACCTTTTGACTGCATAAACTCTTGAAATGAAATGTCCTTGTATTTCTTCATCTCTTCGAGCTTCATTGTTTTAATTTTTGCACCAATACGAAGTAATCCTAAACGACCACTCCAACCAGTAAGAGGCCAGCGGAGTGCTTCTCCAACACTTGAAGGGATTGTGCCAACTTTATCATGGACTCGGAATTGCCAACCTTCATGGAGAACAAACTGTGGAGGCGGAGAAAGGTATGTCTTTAGGAATCTGACAAACGCACCTCTCGTGACTCTGGTGATAACGTGTAGTCCTTGGTCCACACGGTATCCATCCACCCAATAACTATGCCAAACTCCTCCTAGACGTTCAGCTTTTTCAAGAACTAGAACACGTTTTCCCTCAGCTGTCAACGCTAGTGCAGTTAGAAGACCGCCTGCACCTCCACCTGCAATGATAACATCATAGTCAGATGTTTCTGCCTGGCCTAAGGTAATTTCTTGCATTGCTGAACTCGTCCTCTCGGGTAGTCTAGGACTACTTAAGGGTGTTCAATAGGCTTCTAGAGTATATCAATTGGAGTCTTCTTATTGGCTGACTCATATGCTGCATCTACAATCCTGTGTGCCACAAAAGCCTCCTGGAAGTTTGGAGACGGAGTTTCGCCAGATTGTATAGCCTTCAAGAATGAGTAGTTTAATGCGAGATGTTTGTTTATCCCAGTATTCGAAAGAGATTCGTGAATATTCAACGCAAGATTATTCGAAGCCAAATCTAGATGTTCAAGAAGAACCTGCTCAGTATTCTCAGAGTGAATTCGAACTGGTCCAGCTCCTCGAAGATGATAGTCTAGATGAGTATTACCGGATTCTAGAGTTATTCCTATGTATCCTTTCTCAAAGAAGAACTCAATTTTGCGTTCATTCGGGCGTTCTAACCAATGCCAGACTGTATCGATCGTGCTCGTTAGTCCATCTTTGTGACTCATAATTAGAGATGCTTGGTCTTCAACTCCACAATCACTATAGAAACCAACTTGTGCATAGACTCTCGTTATATCACTAAAGAACCAGGTTAATACATCAATGTCTTGGATGCCCTGATGGAGGAGTATGCCACCTCCTGGAACAGGAGGGTCCCTCCTCCATTGTGAATATTCCTCTTGTTCTAATGGAAATTGCTGGTCATCACGAATGTGAGCAAGTAGAGGCTTACCAAAATCATGTTTCTCAACAAGTTGTTTTGCATATAATAGGAATGGATCATATCTCAGCAACAATCCTGCACTTGTTGGAACCGAGGAGGCTAACGCGACCGCATTCAATTCTCGAACCTGTGGACAACTATGAGCAATCGGTTTTATACAAAAGACAGCTTTGTTCGCCTGAGCAGCTTCTTTCACCATATCTGTATGTTTACTCGTTGGAGTGCAGACGTAGACGATATCGACATTTGCATCATTGATTAAAGATCTATGGTCATCATAGACAGAAGGTACATCGAATTCCTTTGCGGCTTCTTTGGTTTTTATCAAATCGATGTCGCTGACTGCATTAATCTTGATGTTCAGAAGGCCTGCATCTTTCAACGATTTCAAAGCGGCAAGATGTGTGTGCCCAGCTTTCCCAATCCCGATGACTCCAAGCCGTAGTTCTGCATCATCGCTCAATGGGTTTCAACTACCAATTTCTATGTGGAACCTTGATATTTGAGTGTTCTGAGAATAACATGAGGATTATTGAATCATCACGACAACTGTTATGAGGCACGTGAATTCATGAACCTCTAGTTAACATCATAATCTTGCTAGAACCGAGGAGATTCCAGTTTGACTACTGATGACGAAATCCTGAAAGAAGCTAGAAATGCACTGAAAGAAGGTAACAAAGAGCAAGGAGCCAAGTTGCTTATTGCTGCAGCAAGTCGTTTCGCTACAAAAATGGATTATCTGCAAGCAGCGAAGATCTATGAAGAAGGTGCTCTGGTCTTTCGAGATATCTATAGAGCAGAAGATGCTTTCAAAGCATTTGATAGCGCCACACTAATGCTAGTTCGACTACCTCAGGGACCAGAGGTATATCAGGAAATTGTGAGATTGAACATGAGTGCCGCAAAGGTTGCTGAGGATGCAACTGAATACAAGAAAGCAGCTGATTTCTATTTTAGAGCACAGGATTTTGTAGAAGCGGATGAAAAGAAGAATGAACTAAATATCAAAGCGGCAGATGCTCTAGAGAACCTCGCTGATGCGCGAGAGGTTGAGGAGAATTTTGGTGAAGCAATCAGTCTCCTTAGAAAAGTCAGTAGACTCTATTATACTGCGGGAGACGACGAGCTTGGTGAGCGTATCAACGATCGAGCTGCAAAGCTTGCCAAACGCTGGGCGGAGATTGCAAAAAGCTCCGAGGATTTCCTGTCTGCCGGGAATGCAATGGCTGAAGCAGCACAGATTATGGAAACACAAGGAGAGTCCCCTGAAGCAACCAGAATTATGATGGATGCGGGAGAACTCTATGAAGCTGCTGAGCTGTATGAGAAAGCTGGTAATATCTATGATGCAGCACAGGAAGCCTATAAACTGCAGAGATTAACATCAGCCAGAAATCAAGCAATCTCTAAAGCTGCGGAAGCTTATTTGAAAATGCAAGGTACAGCTGAATCTGTAGCCCCACTTCTTGTAAAGGGAGGAAATATGTTCATTGAGATTGGTAGACCAATGAAAGCGAAATGGGCTTTCAAACGTGCAAACGAACTGTTTGGAGAACTTGCAGAGAAAGCCAAGAATCAGCACGATGTGGAGTCTGAAAAGAAATACCTACGATTCCAAGCTATGTGTCTAAGAAAATGGGGACAAACAGATGAAGCAGACGAGCTATACAAACAAGTTATCAACCATTATCTTCAGCAAGCTGCAAAAGAGAAAGAGAGTGGGAATAAAGAATTACAGGCTGTATCCCTAGAAGAAGCTGCTGAAGTGCTTGATGAGTCCGGGAAGGAAACAGAAGCACGAGGGTATCTAGAACATGCATTAGAACTCTATGTAGAGCTTGCTGATGAATCATCTACTTCAGGAGACCATGAAGGAGGATCAAAGCTGTATAGCAAAGCTGCGGAATGTGCTATGAAGCTTGGAGACAAAGAACGGTATGAATCATTTCATTGGATGGCGAGTGAGAAAGCGGAAAATGCAGCAGAGTATTATCAGGAACTTGGTGTTCCGGAATTGGCAACCATTTGGGTTCGAACAGCCGGAATGGAGGCGCTATTGACAAACTCACCAGAGATGATTGAGAAAGCTTTTGATCTTCTTACCAAATCAGGGAAAGGATTCAAGAACGCGAACGAACTTAGAGAGGCATTTGAGGATTTCTTCACTGTTTTTGAAACACGTTTTATTCACTACCCGCAGAAACTAAGTCCGATTAATGCAGCAATTAAACAAATGGATGAGATTGCTGTAACCACTCAGGATGAAGTGATGCTTGCCATAATGTCCTTGGTTCGTGCTCTTAATGCAGGCAACCACATTGGAGCATTACTTATCCTTCAAGAAAATGAGGAGGCCTTGCTGGATAAGGAAGAGAGAATTAGAGCTCTGATTCAAAAATCAAAAATTGAACGAGTCATTAAGTAAACGTTTGACGGAAGACAAAAGAATCATCTCGTTTCTGAAAGAGCATTAACTAGACTGGTGAAGTAATTTGAGTACATTTCATGATAAAATAACGTTTGAAACAAAGGGGGATTGCGATATGATTGATATCACTCAAGCTGTTGAGAACAGTGTGAACAAGAGTGGAATGAAGACAGGAATTTGTACACTATTCTGTACCGGCTCTACAGGATCGGTCACAACAATCGAATATGAAGATGGTCTTTTGCAGGATTTTCCTATTGCTATGGAACGGTTTGCACCAAAAGATGCAGTTTATCAGCATCATCTAAGATGGCGGGATGGCAATGGACATTCTCATATCAGGGCATCTATTCTTGGACCTAGTCTCAGTGTGCCTTTTGTAAATGGAAGACTAACACTTGGTACATGGCAACAAATAACATTCATTGATTTTGACAATAAACCAAGAAGTAGAAGGCTTGAAGTCGTTCTCGTTGGAGAGTGATCATGGCAAATCGTGGTCATTCTGTAAATCCCAAGATAAGTTTCGCATACTTGGACTTTGAGGAGTAGAATCTCTAATCTTTAGAGCAAGATAATGAATTCTCAACGCTCTACGTAAACGATGTATCTGAAAAGAGGCATTCCAGGTGGGAGATGGATTTTGATATCCAAAGGAATCCATGAGGTCCCTTATGGTATCTAACTCTTTTTTGACCTGGGTCTTGATGTCATCTAAGTCTCGCTGAATTGTAAGTCTAGGATTATCTGTCAATCGAGACAACTCTCCGACAAGTATCCTATCAAAGTAGCCATATTACATGATGTAAGACTGGAGTATTACCAAGATTCACGACTTTTACCCTTCTTCAAAGGAGATCTTCGCATCTCCGTTCCGCATACGGGACACTCAGTTTCGCGCTTTAGTGTCTTGGATTTGTAGTTGCAGGCAGGACAAATCATTGTCCATGTGATTTTACGTTCAAATCTACCAGATGGGTCAAGAATACTGATATGCATGTGACTAGCAATGTTCAGCACTGCAAAGTCTGTAGAAACAAGTACGATTTTTTTCCCTTCACCTTCGTCAAGCATAAGCGCAAGTGCAATTAGCTCAAGATCATTCTCTGAGATGACTGATATATCGCCAGAACGAATGGCAGCCGCTCTAGCTCGATTTACGTATTCACTTGTTGGATTCCTATTTTCCATTCGTTCCAGAAGTATTAGGAATTTAGCTCGTGTCTGACTGGGCTTGTTGCGAATTTCGTTAATGATATTGTTAGTTGTCACCAGCATTGCATCTTTGAAGTCTATCTTCAATGGAGAGAACAAAATTCCTGTATCAACAACATAATAGACCTGTGACATCTGAACCACCTACAACACTCGTGGAACAAGACGGGTATTCAATCGATCATAGTAATTATCGTATAATCTGATGAAGCGAGACACTCCTTCAGATTTTTTCATCCACACTGTTTCATGTGGAGCAACTTCCCATCTCGTCTGACCATCAATAACAGCATAAGCTGAAACACCTGGTTTGATGAGCTCAATTTCCACCGTAGCTGAATCAGGAACTACAACTGCTTTAAGCTCGAATCGCGGTGGGCAAACTGGAACAAAGATTAGACCATTGACATTGGGAGCAAGAATCGAACCACCTGCTGCAAGAGCATATGCTGACGAACCAACAGGAGTAGCAAGCATTGCTCCATCAGCTCTACCAGAATCGATCTCAACTCCATCAACATATATTTGTAAGCTCAGGAGCCTCCCAGGAATTTTGGATACGACATAGACTTCATTCAGAGCATCTTCGAATTTTCTCTCACCCACCCCAGAACTAATGTTAACATTGTTTTCGATGATACAATCATTCTCTAAGATGCTCCGTAGTGATGAGATGGCAGACTCGGTATCGCTCTCTGTAAGGAAACCTACAGTTCCACGGTTGACGCAGAATAGAGGAGTTTCGCGATCCTTTAGTTTGGTTAGGGTGTAGAGAATTGTACCATCACCACCAACTGTAACAACAAAGTCCACATTCATTTCCTCAATCAAAGTAGGTTGCACTTTTTTGTGGACAACATTGCAGGAACCAGGATCGACCTGTACAACGAGATCTTCTGAAATCAGAAAGTCAGCAATCTCGTTGGCAATTTCTTCAATCTCTGGACGATCAGGTCTGCAGATAAGTCCTACAGCCCTTTTTCCACTGAGAATCTGCGGGTTCTCTTCAATCAAAGCTGAACACACTCAAGCTTGGCTCGTTTCTAGCCCCTTTTACACTTGTTGTCATGGAAAGAAAACTTTACCGCCCCCAAATATATATACATGAAAGGATTGAAGTGGACTAACACTGGTCTGCAAGACTAAGTTGGTGATTTAGAGTGAGCATTAAGAAGTCTGAAGCTAAGGGTCTAAAACCTGGAAGCTACTTCCTGATAGATGGTGAACCCTGCAAAGTGGTATCAATTGAAAAATCAAAGCCTGGAAAGCACGGCGCAGCCAAGGCAAATATAGTAGCCATTGGTTTCTTTGACAATCGCAAGCGTAATGTCATCATGCCAGCAGACCGGATGGTAGATGTTCCACTAATTGAAAAGACAAGTGCGACAGTGATAGCTGATATGGGTGAAACATACAGCCTCATGGATAGCGAGACCTTTGTGACTTATGAGGTTCCAAAACCATCAGATGAAGAGATTGCTTCGAAAATAGAACTGAATGTAGCGGTAGAAGTTTGGGATGTCATGGGCACTAAGGTAATCACCAGAGTGAAAACATAGAACATTTGACCTTTTCAAGAAAGGGATGTTCTAGATGGGCTCAACAGAAAAAATTGATGAAACCGATCTCAAAATAATCGAAATGCTCACGGAGAATGCTCGTAGTTCTCTAAGAGAGATTGCGGCTGTGGTTAATCTCAGCCCCAGTTCTGTTAGAAATCGAATGGAACGGCTTGTTGATATTGGTGTTATCAAAAGGTATACACTTGAGCTAAATCACCGAAAGCTCGGTTATGAGGTTCAAGTTGTTGTACTAATCACTTCAAGACCTGGAGAATCTGATAAAATCTATCATAAGATTTCCAAGTATAACGAGGTTTCTGAGATTCTTAGAACATCAGGTCCATCTAATTTCATTTGCAGGGTTCAAGTACGTGACATTCCTCAACTTGCTCGATTCATAACAAGAGAACTTGAGAAGCTGGATGGAGTTGAAAGAATAGAAACTATGTTTATCCTACCTCAAGATGAAGAAACTCTTTGAAACCACAAACTTCAGAATGAGAGGTTTAGCTTGAGGTAGTGGTGCGGAGGGCGAGATTCGAACTCGCGAATTCCTACGAAATAGGGATCTGAACCCTACGCCTTTGACCTGGCTTGGCAACCTCCGCATTCGAATTGGGGTTCCTAGGAAGTACCTTTTAACCATATCGAACTCATTCTGGAATGTAACTTCGGCTAGACGCTATCTGCTCCCTGAGTCGTCCCCAATCACCAATATTCTCAAAGATTGCTCTGCTTCTCATTGCTTCTTTAGTGGGTCCGTCGTATACTATCCGACCGTCTTTTATAACAGCAACAGAGTCAGACCAGTTTTCAATGTAGAAACTGTTGTGAGTCGTGAAGAGAATACTAGCACCTTCTTGCCTTAATTTCTGGATGATATCGATCATGTTCGTCACCATCTTGAAATCAAGTCCTGAAAAGGGTTCATCGAGAATCAAAATACTAGGTCTCATAGCAATGACACCAGCAAGTGCAACTCGTTTCGCTTGTCCATGGCTCATTTGGTTTACAGGTCGATTTACAAACTTAGACATGCCAACTCTATCGAGTGCCCAGTCGACTCTGTCCTCGACCTCTTCTTTTGATAGTCCTAAATTACGAGGACCAAAAGCAACATCTTCCCAGACAGTTGGTGCGAATAGCTGGTCGTCAGGATTCTGGAAAAGAAAACCAACATCCTGTCTAATTTCCCAGAGGTTTTCCTTTGTTAACTTCTTGTCAAAGATATAGATATCACCTGAGTCGGGTTCAAGAAGTCCCAATAAGAGCTTGAATAAAGTGGTCTTTCCTGAACCATTGAGTCCAGCAAGAGCTTTCTGTTCTCCTACATGAAGTTGGAAGTTGATATCTTCCATTTTGAAATCATCATACTTGAAAAACACGTGGTCAATATCGATTGCACAGGTCATAACGTCAGGACCTCCATAATTATTGAAACTAGAAAAGGGAGACTCAGAACAAAGACGAGTACTAAGATAGGAAGAAGAATATCAGAATGTTTGAAGCCACTTCCTGATACCATTGTCCCTTTTCCAAATCCTCGAAGACTCATTGCTTCATAGACTGTGGCACTTCTGTCAAAGGATCGATTGATACTTGTTCCAACAAGATATCCCACAGACTTGATTCGTTCCAAGCGCTTTCCACGGCTGTATCCTCGCAAAAGCTGAGCTTCATGCATTCTGGATCTTTCCTCCATGAAAAGTGGCACATATCGAAGCATTATCATTAGTGACCCCAGTATTGATGCAGGGATTCTTAGAGTGCGAAGAGCTTCGATGAATTCGGTGAGTTTCATATGAGATAGCACAGCTAGGAATGTCAAGAGAATTGCAAACATTCTGGAACCAAGTAAAAGTCCAAGATAGAGACCCTCATAATATGCATAGAGAGGACCCCATGGTGTGCTAATGGTTAGCATCACAGTACTGCCATAGAGAAAAGGTTCAAAGAAAACCCAAAAGAGTATAATCATCTCAAACTTTGCAGCCAGTGATATTACACGGCTCCAACGAGTGCTCAAGAACCAACCTGTAACAAGAACTACTCCAATGATTGTCAAAACTACAGAAAGCTGATTCTGAAGAGAGATTATTACAGCAACAGCAATTGCTGAGAGTAGCATACCTGTGGAAGAGAAAACACTTCTGGAGTCTTTCCCTTCATTAAAAGGTAGTAGGAACTTGTCTGTCTTTTCATATGAGCGTTCATGTGTAGTTCTTCTGAAAACCATGAATCCAAGACCTAGAACTATTAGAATCCCTAAAGAACCAAGGAATATATCGAGGAACTGCCCCTCACCTAGAGAAGTGAATATACCTTCGAATCCGTGCTCAGGTTCTGTTACACCAGCAAAGACAAACAGAGCCCATTCAAATCCATCAGGGTTCTCTGAGGCAATGCCAAGTAGCACAGCAATAGCCGTTATGATCATAGATGCTGCAAGAACAGGGATTGTCTGTTTGATTAGTTGTCGTCGACTAGGAATTATTTGTTCCTCGTGAGACTCTTCTTCTTGCTTGCCATCATTTTTTTCTTGTAGGAAGGAAACTAATCGAGGACTAGCCTTCACGAAGTAGAGAAGTATGACTGTCGTTAAAAGAGCTTCACCAATTCCAATGATGATATGTACGCCTGTGATTGCTGCAAGAGCTTCGATTCCAAAACCCGGTACTGTAAAAAGTTCTAGTCCAAGCACAAATGCTGCGGACACAGTCACAGCAAACGAGGTTATGCCAGCGGATAATAAAATGGCTTTCTCTTTCGACATCGCACGCTTTGACAGTCTAAAGAGGAGAAGTGCTAATACATATCCTAGGAGAACAGAGAATACACCCATATTGAATAGGTTGAGACCATAGGTCAAGATCCCACCATCACCGTAAAGTGCTTGTACGAATAATACGAGAGCCATTATTATCATAGCTGGCCAAGGTTCAAGCATGACCGCAAGTAGGGTGGAACCTACCAGATGTCCGCTTGAAAAAGGGGGAACTGGGAAATTCACTAGTTGCGCCGCAAATATGACCGCAGCAAGTACACCCATATATGGAACTAGACGCTCGTTAAATCGGGTCTTGATCTTCCCATATGCAATACCCATCATCAAAGCACTTACTACCAGTAGCATAATTTGAAGCCAAATTGGTACTATGCCATCTGGAACGTGCATTCTCCTTTCTTCATACTCCTTTTTTGATGATATATTACTTTCAGATTCATTTAAGTGTGTTACTTCTTGAGAAATCGTGTCACTATTAGAGGTGGTTTGTGTCATGACTCTCAAGAGATTTGGTGTTTCAGTTCCAGAAGACTTGTTGAGCAAATTCGACAAGCTAGTAGAAGAGAAAGGATATCTTGGAAGGTCTGAGGCAATTCGAGATGCTATGCGAGAATATATCTCGCAGACTGAATGGGAATCAGAACAGGAGGGCACAATGGCGAGCTTGAACATAGTGTATCAACATAAACCAAAGTTGATGGCGGATCTCATGAGGATACAACATGTTGGACATGCTCATGTAGTTTCCACAGTTCATGTTCACATATCAAATAGTCATTGTTTGGAAGTAATCACTTTGAAGGGGAAGAGAAAATCAATTGAAGATCTTGCTAACAGGATTTCAGGACTGAAGGGAATCGAGTATGTAAGACTCTTCACATTCTTCTTGCCTGAAGGTGAGGAAGAGAGTCATACCCATAGTCATTGAGGACAATAGTATGATAATCGCAGTAGCTGACTTGCATTTGGGGAGCAATTTGGCAAATAAATCAGGGCTCTATGATTTCATCCATGACTTCTTGGAACCCAATCAGAACGATATTTCCCAAATTGTTTTGCTTGGAGATATTCTGGATTTGTGGAGACATAGAAACTCACAGGTATTACAACAAAATTTGGATGTTCTCACAGAGCTTGGCCGACTAGATATGACGAAGAATTACCTAGCAGGAAATCATGACTATGCAATTTTCAGCCTCCTAAATCAGAACGCCTCTTTGGCAAATCCAGGCTCAGCAGGATTACTAGACCAGGTTTCAGAAACTTTGGAGATTCAATACGATGGAATTAAACTAAGGTTCATTCATGGTCATCAGGTCGATTATTGGGCGGCATTAAGTTTCTACGAAGTCTTTAGTCAAGCTATGTGCCTTGTGGATGATGATAATCAAGACCTTTCAGATGTATGGAATATAATCTATCGTTTTGCTGAAACCCTACCAGAAAATACGAGGAATAAAGTGAGAAACATTTCTCATGAAACCCAGATAGCTATTGAGGAGAAGCTCGCAGGACCACTTGATGGAAATATGCAAGAGGAAAAGAAAGGATTACAATATGAATGGGATTTGCTTAGAGAAGTAAGCGATTTTGAAGATGTCGCTCAGAGAAGTTCAAGGTTGCTTGGCGAGATAGAGAAGCTCAACACGGACTGGGAACACCTGCTCCATAATCTCGATCTGTATTCGAGTAAAACACTCCTGCCGCCACCTATAGCAAACGAGGTGCATCAGAAAAGGCGTGAAGCTGCTTCACTTACAGTGGGTTTACAGGATGACGAGTTCCTGATTAGAGGTCATGGTCATACACCGTATATCAGTCAGGAAGCAATGGTTGCAGATGCCGGATGTTGGCTTGGTAGACAAGGGTCATATTTGAAAATTGCAGACGGACAGGTATCTGTACATATTTGGAAGTAGAGTTAGTATAGAAATTGAAAAAAGAGAATAAGAGGGGAAATCCCCCTCTAAATTTGATAGACTTCGTTACATAAGATCGGTTACAATCTTATCTGCCCACTTCTGTGCTGCAATTGCAGCTTTGTAGCCAAACTCGGGTTTCTCATTACCGAGACATGCTTGAACGAAGTGAGAGATCATCTGTTTGTGGCCCCAAATTTGTGGACCCGGTCCTTCAACCTGCCAATTCTCCTTATCGTCATCCTTACCAAAGAGGGTTACATCAAAGACCTCGCGGTTTTTACTTGGAATCCAATCAACAAGAATGGTCTTGCCATTGTTTCCAAAAATCTCAAACCGACTCAAATCTAGACCCTTGGCTACTGTTGACCCAAGCATTGTTGTACCAACTATACCATTGGCAAACTTCATTATTCCCACAGTTTGGTAACCTTTGAAATCGTTAATCCCCTCTATAGGCTTGTAGTTTGCAGTCCATTGGACGTTTTCTAGAGGACTGTCAAAGAACCACTGAAGCATATCAAGACTCCATACTGATAACGTGTAATCTGGATACCCTCCAGCTTTTTCAATATCCCACGCCCATCCACTTAGGGGCCATTGATCCGCTAAATCCTCTGCGGCAATAAACTCTCTAAATGTAATAGCAATCGGTTTTCCTATGGCACCAGAATCAAGAAGTTCTTTTGCCTTCAAATAACCAGGACAACGTCTGAAATTCAGGATAGGCATGAGGACCACGCCTTTCTTTTCAGCAATTTTACCCAGTTCTTCGGCATCCTTGAGTTTTGGTGCTATTGGCATTTCCAAGTAAACGTGTTTGCCACCCTCAAGTGCTTCTTTGCCCATTGGATAGTGGAATGGTGTAGGTGTAGCTACACATACAGCATCAACTTCAGGGTCTTTGCACACATCACCCCACTCATAGTATATCTTGAGGTCGAAATCGTCTTTCTTCGCCATTTTTTCCTTTAATTTCAAAGCATACTTCTCACTGTCCCTACCCTTTCTGGCCAGTAATCCATATAATTGAGAATTAGGCACCTTACGGAATGATGGAACGTGAGCTGCGCCGCCGACGAAACCTACTCCAGCACAGACGGTCTTCAAAACTTTTTCAGTCATTTTGTTCCTCGCCTCTGTAACTTTTCACGTTCACCAGATTGATGCGTCTGAAAAATGACTAACAGAAACACGAATCTGGTGTCCTTTGTAATCAATACTGAAAAACATCCGCCTTAAAAGCAATAGGGCGAATTTGGAGCAATGCTTTTCGTTTTCGAACGGATATGTGAGGTAAAATGTACTTTTTTTAACTTCTTAGATGGCTGCCACAACTCGTTCCGCAAGAAACCAGCTGATAGTTCCTAGCAACTCATGTGGCAGATAAAACACAGAGTTCGAATCATATAGAAGTCTAACATCAGCAGGAAATTCTTCATCGGCCTCCTCGAATATCAGGAGCACTTTGACTTTTGGCAGGAACGACACTTCAAATGCCGCATCACCAAAGTCTACTCGTTTTCCACCTAATCGTTCAATGGCTTCAAACAACTCTTCTTTCTTCTCATTATATACTGAAATCAGTTTACTCACATCTTCTTCATCGAAAGAGAACCGACAAGCCCATGAACCACGAAGGGTGTTGAATTTGACCCACTCGCCACTTACACCTTTGTCCTTTGCCTTGCTATAATAAAATAGATGAGGAATCAATCTAGCGTTCCTCGCTGGTTTGTCTGCGATTACATCGTAGGCATTACCAGTTTCAAAATCAAGCTGCAAACCCAAGATTTCAGCATACTTATCTCCAATTCCAAATTTTCCGCGTAGAGATTGAATGTCATCAGCAAAATTGTCCCAACTCCACATTGCAGAGCTGGTATCAAACTGTTGAATATCAAATCTCACGGCTAGGTCTTTAGCAACAGCCATCCAGTAGTCCAATATTTCATCAGGCATACAGATCAACTCTCTTCATGGGAGAATTTGCAATTCTCAATTCCAGTTGCTTTGCAAATAGCATTTCGTGCATTATAGCCTGCTATATGGAGGAGTGCATCTCCATACTCTCTATCTTTAGCCATTGAGGCAGTACAAGGATATGAATGGTGGGCTTTGGCAATCTCATCAAATAAGACATCTGTATCAGAGATTGATTTGCCTCTGACCTTCTGGCTCACATACCATGTGCAACCGCATGGTGCTGATCTCACTGGTCCAATTTCAGCGATTATATCGCCATTCATGTCAACATAATGAATCGGACTACCGACCTTATAGGTCTCGATGAATTCGTCTATCAATTTCCCTGCTCCCGGTTCGAGAGTACAAAACGGTTTGGGAAAAGCTGATTCAACACCAATCTTATCCAAGGTTTCTTTTACTTGTGCTCTGAGGCCAGGTGGTACCCAAGTTGGATCTTCTATGGGCACGAGGACAGCTTTTGCACCTGTTTCTTCTACTAGTAGGTCAACAGCTGCCAAAATATCATGGTGGATAGCCACAATTAAGAGAAGATCACATCGGGTTAGATTCAGATTCTTAATGAACTCTTCAGGGTCCTCAATCATTGTGGGAGAGGGAGGATCAGTGGGATGGATACCTACAATGTCGCCAACGAATGAACCATAACCGCTCCTGCACTCACCACAGACAGGTTCACATCCCTCACAAAAAGTCTTGAAATTGATTAGATTTCCAATTACTCTCTCCGCAAACACATCTCCGTATATTGTTCCGATTCGCACAGAAACCACCTATGAATTACAAACCTAACGTTCAAATGTTAAAAAAGCGTGATGATTGCGGCTCATACAAGAAATTAGTGATAGCAGAAACATAATATGCTTCACAAATCACACAACAGTAGGGATGACTCTGATATGGCATTAGGTGATTTTCTCTTCCCACATGTTGATCTAAAGCTAGTTATTGCGCATTCCTTTGAGGCTGATGTGGAGTCAGCCAAAGACATACTCTCAGAGGAGTTTCATAACAGCGCAGCAAAGGTGAGATTGAACAAGGGAGATTTACAGAGACTTGGCCTTAAGAATGGAGGACATGCTAGTATCAAATCAAAAGCAGGACATATTGTTTTAGCAGCCTATAGCGATGAGAGAGTCGCCGAGGGAGTAGCAGTAATCCCATATGGTCCTTGGGCTCTTGCACTAGTTTCCGTTCCAGTTGATGATGCGCCGCCGCAATTTCACGGAGTTTCTATAACAGTCACAAGAACTGATGATGAAGTCACTCCTCTTGAGTCACTTCTTGAGAGTTCCTAATTCTTTCAGCAACTTTCTTAGTATTACCTCTTTCAAACTGTAGATGTAGACGAGGATCTTCCTTTAGGAGTTCCTTGACTCGCTTTGCAGACATCATTGCTCTGTTACGTTCGCCATCTTCAGATTCCCAATCTTTACGGGATGATGTCTTAACCTGCAATCTTTGGATAGGTTTGACAGATATCTCTCTCTCGAAAAGGTCACTTGGTGGTGGATCCTTGCCTATTACTGCATCAAAGAAGAGTCTACGTGCACGTTCCCATTCTCGTTCCCGCTCAAGCTCATCCAGCTTGTATCCTTCTCGTTGTACATCAAGAACATCATAAGGACAGGAATGTTCGCAAGCACCACAATAAACACAATGGTCAAGAATTGCGATTTTATCAGCTGTACCTGTTGGATAGATAGCATCTACTGGACAAATATTGAAGCAATTGTTGCATCCTGTTGGATCACACTTTTCAAGTCGTGGAATCTTGACTTCCCCTGTGAATGGTTTTTCTACTTTCAAAGCCTCATATGGACAGACAATTGCACAAAGTCCACATTTTACACAGGTTTCATCGTTATGTGTTAGTTTTCCAGTTATGGTGGGCTGCTTTATGTCTCGAGCACTCGACTCCTTGCATTTGACCTCAATCGCATCATCAGGACAGATATCTTCACACAGACCACAATAATCGCAATGGTCCTCATCGACTCGAATTCCAACTGCAGGTCTGAAGTCAGGAGGCTTTACCTCGTCAGACCAGAATATCTTGATAGCTTCAGGACATAAAAGCTCACACAAACCACAATATGAACACTTATCCTCATCGATCTTTATTGTGCCTTCTGCATACTCTTCACCTTTGTAAGTCACAAGGCTTTCTTTTCGGTCAACATTGACCTCTACATCAAGAGAATCTGTGGGACAGACCTTAGCGCATAATAAACATGGAGCACATTTTTCCTCATCAATCTCGTGAGTTCCTGCAATTCTAACAAACTCATTAACTGCACTATCACTTTCATATTTTGCTTCAAATGCTCCAAAAATGCAGGAGGAGTCGCACAAACCACAGAATGTGCAGATATCTGGGTCTACATTTACCAATGGCGCACCCTCAATACGACCTGATGCAGTTTCTTGTACTGGACCAAGGCTTATTGCTTCCCAGGGACATGGCAAACAGAGACTACAGCCCACACACTTTGAGATATTATGATCAAGTGTTCTTTTGAGAAGCGAGGTTTCCCATTTAAGTCGAATCTTGCCATCGACCACATCCATTGTGATGACAGGCTTCTCACCGATCAGAACACGAGATTTGTCCATGCAGTCACCTCCCAGGGACTCCTTCTGCATCTTGTTTTCCAATCAAATTACGAGGCGATTCTTTACCAAGTGGACCTAGTTTGACAATATCATTAACGAACTGGGTTATTTGTTCTGCAAATCTATCTGCTTCTGAGGCAGACGTACTACCAAAGTACAATCTCTGTCGATCAATACCTGCAACCTCAAGTATCTCGCGCATATTATCAGTCCGGTCCTTCGCATATCGAGCACCTGATCTGTAGTGACAGTCCTGAATGTGACATCCCATGACTGCAACACCATCAGCACCTTCAGCAAATGCAGTAAGTAGGGTATCAACATTGAGTCTACCAGTGCAGGGGACTTGTATAGGAATTACATTGGGTGGGTATTTCATACGTGCAGTTCCTGCTCTGTCAGCTGCAATGTATGCACACCAACGACACAGGTATCCCACAATTGCAGGTTTGAGTGGGTTGAACTCAATTGCTGCTTTTGTCGCATTATCAAGTTGTTCATTTGATAGGCAGGGCAAGTCAAGTGCTCCAGAAGGACATGCCGCAGCGCAAGCTCCACAACCTCGACATGCAGCTAGATCAACTTCGGGTATGTTTTTGTCGTTGAACTTGATTGCTTTAGGTGTACAGACCTGTTCACATAATCTGCAACTAATGCAAAGTTCTTCGTTAAAGGAAGGGATGCATGCTTCAGTGATTATATCACCAGTTGCAAGGAGTGTTTTCACCTTAGAAGCGGCTAATCCTGCATGTGCTACTGAGTCTGCAATATCTTTTGGTCCTTGAGAAACCCCAGCAAGAAAAACTCCCTTTGAGGCAGTTGTACTGGGACCAAGTTTGGGATGTTGTTCAAGGAAGAATCCATTCTCATCCAAAGGCGTTTTGAACATTCTTGAGAGTTCTATATTGCTTGGTTCTGCATCCATACCAATCATTAAAACAATCAAATCGGTTTCAAACTCAAGCATTTTTCTCACAAGTGTGTCTTCGCTTCTAACCGTAACCTTCTCTGAAACCGGGTCATGGACAACTTCTAATGTTCCTCGTACAAAGGTAATCTTGTACTCATCTGCAGCTCTAACATACAGTTCTTCCTGACCTTTACCAAAAACACGCATATCTGTGTAGAACACGTAGGCGTCACAATCAGGCAATTGTTGTTTGACCTGCATAGCCTCTTTGACTGCAGCAGTACAACAGACTCTGCTACAGTACGGGCGATTGAATCTATGAGACCGACTTCCAACGCATGGCACAAATACGATGTTTCGTGGTGGTTTTCCATTTGAAGGACGAACAAGCTTTCCTCCGCTTGGACCCTCAGGATTGACCAATCGTTCAAGCTCAAGTGATGTAATTACATCTGGGATTTGACCATAACCGAATTCTTCTACTACCGTGGGATCGAACGGTTGAAAGCCAGTGGCAAGAATAACAGCTCCTACTTCAATAACCTCAGTCTGCTCAATCTCATCATATCGAAGAGATTTTGGTTCACAGACACCAGAGCATGATTGACATCCAATGCAGTTATACGAATCGATGTAAGGTGCAATTGGTACGGCATCAATTGAAGGGCGAACCATCGCTTTTCGTTTTCCAAGACCATTGTTATATTCATCAGCTACTTCAACAGGGCAGACTTCTATGCACCTATTACATCCTGTACAGGTTTCTATGTCCACATATCGAGGCTTCTGCTTCACTGTAACTTGATATCTACCGACATTACCCTTGACATCAGTCACCTCAGCCAAAGTCATGATTCTGATTTTGGGATGACGAGCCATTCTTGCCATCAACGGTCCTAATATACAAATACTACAATCAAACGTTGGGAAAAGTTTGTCCCATTTGGCCATATGGCCACCAAGAAAACCTTCTCGCTCAACAATCACAGTGTCTATTCCTGCATCGGCTAGCTCTAGTGCACTTGTAATTCCAGCAACACCGCCACCAACTATCATAGCTCGTTGTGTCATTGGAAGTCCTTGGGTGGGGATTGGGTTTGCATCACGAACCTCAGCAATTCCTGTATCAATTATTGCGGCGGCTTTTTTAGTTGCTGCTTCGGGATCATCATAATGTACCCAACTGCACTGTTCACGAATGTTTGCCATGTGCAAATAACCGGGGTCTATTCCAGCGTCTTTCACTGCATCTGCAAATAGTTCTCTGTGAAGTAGTGGCGAACACCCAGCAATGACAACTCGTTTTGCTTTGCTCTTCTTCACTTTCTCAATTAGGTCATATACACCTTGTTCAGAACAAAGATGATCATCAACCTCAACTATAGGAATACCTTCAGATTCATACTTTTTCCTCAAGGAATCGATATCAATCGTATCTGCAATATTTGAACCACAGCGACATAGAAAGACAGCTAGTTTATCTTTCTTCATTTCCTTCTTCGATGACTTCTTACTATGGCTCACGAGCTGCACCATTTTATACAATGTTCCATATGGAAAGTTGTTTAGGACATCTTGTTACGACTTGTGTCATACCGGATAATTCTTGTGATATATCAAAATAAGCTATAACGAGGATAAGACATGAGACTCAACCCAATGGAACTCTACAACTTGCTCCCAAAGACGAACTGCCGGCTTTGTGAACCAAAAACATGTATGGCGTTTGCAACAAAGCTAGCACTTGGAGACATCTCTCCTGATAATTGTCCTCCACTCCTCGAATCTGGTTTCGAGAAAAACCTCGAAAGGCTCAGAGAGCTCGTTTCCCCAATGCTTTCAGCAGAAGCAACCGGAATCAAACTTGACGAGAGTAAGTGCACAGGTTGCAACAATTGCGTAGTAGTCTGCCCCGTGGATGTTGCTGCAGAACCTCCCACCAGCGAGGGAAAAGCAGCCATGAGCACGAACACAGTGTTTAGGGTTGAGAATGGCATATCGAAAATTATCAATCTGGAAAAGTGTCGAAGATTCCCACCAGACAGATTGAACTGCCGAGTTTGTGAGCAATACTGCTGCACTGATGCAATCGAAATCTGGTAGGTGATTTTGAATGGAATCTATAGTTTGTAATGGTTGTTCTTTGCTATGTGATGATACATCTGCTGAGATGGCAGGAAAAAGCGTTAATTCACTGGGACTCTGTAGATTGGGACACGCACACCTAGAACAAGCTGTAGCAATGAAAACTGAAGTTTCTGAAAAGAAACTGGAAAAAGCTACAGAGATTCTGGTGAATGCAAAGAACTTGCTTCTCTTTGGATACACTCATTCAACGAACGCAGCAATAAACGAGGGGATGAAACTTGCATCAACACTTAATGGACACTTTGGTTCACTAATCGATTTAGGACCAAAGCAAGTAATGTCGCACAGTCTTAATACAAAGGGTCTAGAAATTGACCTTGATTATGTTCGTAATAATGGTGAGTTTGTAATCTATTGGGGATCAGATCCATCTGAAAGTTTACATCGACACCCTAGCAGATTTGCTGTCCTACCACGAGGCGAGAAAATCCCAGAAGGAATAGAGAGTCGTACCATCGGAGTTGTCGATGTTCGCCAGACAGAAACTATGAAAATCGCAAATCATAGACTCATAATCCCAATTGGTGCAGATGCTGAACTCTTGGATACTATTATTGCAGAGCTTGATGGTAAATCAGTCATCAAGGACAAAATCTTGGGAATTCCTGGAAGCGAGTTAGTAGGTTTTGTAAGGGGGCTCCAAAAAGCAGACTGCGTTATTATCTTCTATGG
>PJET01000011.1 GCA_002825515.1 Candidatus Thorarchaeota archaeon MP11T_1
CGTTCTCCCAGTGGCTCCTGTTGCAGGAGACAATGTCGGAGTCATTGCCTACGCAATTGATCCTTCAGGAGTATCTAATGTTTTGTTAAGTTATACGATTGATGGTATTAATTGGAACTTGATGGACATGAACTTCATCAGTTGTCTGTGTGCTGCAGGGGGGAGGTGGGTTGTTTCATTTGGTCCGGTCGATAATAGCAATGTTGTGAGATTTTTTGTAACTGCGTATGATGATTCACCGATGTTAAACCACGCAGACTCTCAGATTGTTTCAGTGGAGATTGGAATTTAGTATCTTGAAGTTAAAGAAAGTTGGTTGAGTTTCTTCAAAGCGGACCCTTAAGTGTGAGTTTCTTTAGAAAATAATTAGTGAGTCACTATGTCAGAAGAAACATTGGGTCTCCTGAAGACCCTGTCTGCGATTCCGGGGCCTGTTGGAAGAGAGGCATTAGTTCAGGATTTCATTAAAGAACACTTCAAGGAACACTGTGGAAACTTCATTCAGGATCGGCTTGGAAATGTGATAGGGACATTAGAAGGGGGGATCAAGAAACATTACGCAATTGTGGCTCATGCAGATGAGGTGGGATTCCTTGTTAGTAATATTGATGAGAATGGTTTCTTGCGTGTCAAGTGGAACACGCAAAGCCACATGCCCGACCTCCGTCTATTACCGGGTCAATGGGTTCTAATCATGACCGAGAAAGGATTGATTCCGGGTGTGTTCTGTGTTATGACTGCGCATCTAGCAGGTCCTGAGGGAAAGAATAGGATACCCACATACGAAGAGATTTTCCTAGATATCGGAGCGAAGAGTGTTGAAGATATTCGAGAGTTAGGCATCAACATTGGTGACCCGGTGATCTATGCCGCACCGGTTGAGAAGCTACTGAATCACCATGCTTCTGGAAAATCTATGGATGACAGGGTAGGACTTGTAGTGCTTTTGAGAGTCTTGGGGCAATTCGCTAAGGTGCCAAAGGCAAAACGTCCCACCATTACGTTTGTTTCTACTGTAATGGAGGAGTTAGGAGCAAGGGGAGCAGCTGTAGTGGCAAAAGGTCTTGATGTAGATTCTGTCATTGTACTAGATATTGGACTTGCAGATGATCATCCAGGGACAAAAGGAGAAACTAGTATTGCTTTGGGAAAAGGACCAATTGTCGTGATCAAAGACATTGCAATGCACTACTCCAATGAGTCGATCCAGAAAATAATCAAGACTGCTGAAACGGAAGAAATACCAATTCAACGGGCAGTGTTTCATTCCTACATGACAGATGGAGTGCAATTTGCTTCTCATGGACAAGTTGTCTCAGTCTTGGCAGTGCCATGCAGATATTCACACTCTAGTTTTGAAACTGTGAGTCTCCTAGATGTGGACATGACAATACACCTTTTGATGAAACTACTAGGAGCTAGTTCTTAGCAGATCTATTGACCAAAGACTCAACACGTACTTTCATGCTTTCTCGTCTCAAAACCACAACTTCAGACCCTTTACTGATAGTACCAACATCACAACGAGCCTCCCAAATCTCAGCACCGACCCTAATTTTTCCAGCAATTTGTGTGACTTCTTCGATTACTGTCCCCGTCATTCCTTCTAATTCATAGAAAGGTCTAGCTTCATCCAAGAGAGATGGGTAGACTAGGTAGTATTTTGCAGCGACAAAAACTGCAGCGCCAATTACCAACAGAACAGTGGCAACCAGAAACCATTCAGGTTTAAAGATATATACTATCCACATGGCAATAGGGATTAGAACTAACTCGTCTATTGTTATAGCAATGAATTTGGCTCTTGGTGAGAAATCTACCACTTTTTCACTTCCTATTTCTTGAGCTTTCATTTGCATGAAATGAAAAAAAGCTTTGCAACTTGGAAGACCATTTATCCTATATTGGATAGATAGCACGATTGAAAAGGAGAACATAATGCCGCAAATATTGTGACCATTTCTTGAAGACTGAAACAATCCAAATCATGGCTGGAGCAGCCCTGCTGTCAGCTTTTACCTATGTTCCGCTACTTGCAAGAGAGACACTTGGTATTTCAGAACTTCTTGTAACCATTATTGTGGGTGGATATGCAACGGCCTCATTCATTTCTTCATACATTTTTGGCCGAGCAGGGGATGTTTATGGTAGGAGGATAGTAATTAGACTTGGTCTTCTTCTATCTATGATTAGTTTTGGATTACTTATGGTATCTTCAAGCTTTGAAGCACTGTTCTTTGTGAGAGTAATAAACGGGTTTTGTATTGGTATGTATCCCGGTGCTCTTGCCGCGTATGCATTTGAATCAAAGATGAAAATGGGAAGATTTGCTACTTGGGGAGCAGCAGGGTGGGGTGCGGGTACTCTCTTTGCAGGTTATGCTGCAGGATTTAACATCTACTACGCGTTTCTCATGTCTACGATTTTCTTAGCTATTGCTTTTGGGACAGCACTTGCACTCCCTCCAATGAAACGGGAGATGGTGAATGTCCCTTGGTTTCCGATTGAAACATTCAGACGAAATGCGTCAATTTACTTGGCAGTTTTTATTCGCCATAGTAGTGCTTTCGCGATTTGGACTCTATGGCCGTTGTTTCTCTACGATTTGGGAGCGGATCCTTTCTCAATAGCAATCGTGCAAGCAACAAATGCGGTTGCGCAGGTCTTCTTCATGGCTACTGTAACAGATCGTATGAACAGTAAGAAACTTGTGGCAATTGGACTTATTTCATCTGCAGCCACCTTTGCATGGTTTACATTTGCTCGCAACATCGTTGAGATACTACCTTCTCAACTTCTACTCGGGTTCGCATGGGCAACGCTCTATGTTGGAGCGTTGAAGTATGTGACTGAGAATAACAAAGAAAGATCGACTGCTGTGGGACTTCTTCAGTCAATGTTGTCATTGTCGGGAGTTGTTGGTCCAATAGTGGCCGCAATAATTTATTCAATCATCCCTGGATACACGCCCATCATGTTCTATGCTGTAGGAATGTCTCTTCTCGCCTATGTAATATTCTGGTGGAGCAACCGTAATGGCGAACGACAACTTGTTTCAGAAGACATAGAGTTTGATTTTACATAAACTGAAAACAAATTTGCGCTGTTGGATTTGTCAATATACTCTCAATAGTTCAACATTCTGTGAGCGTTTGTTCTATGTACATTAGAAAGATGTCAAAACAGGATATCGATTTTGCACTATCTCTAACAGCAGAAGAGGGCTGGGGAAGTATTGAGCTAGATTTTGAAGAATTATTATCTTTTGATTCTCAAGGCTGTTTCATCGCAGAAATTAATGACCAGCCTATTGGGATGGTCTGTACTACACCATACAACAGTTTTGGGTTCGTAAGCAACCTTATTGTGTTGAGAACACATAGAGACAAAAAGCTTGGGACTTTGTTGATGAAGCATGCTCTTGAGTATCTAGAGAGGAAAAATGTGACAGCACATCTACTCGATGGAGTCCTGAAGGCAATATCTTTGTATGAAAGATTTGGTTTCGAAAAGAAACACAAGTCTTTGCGTCTTGAGGGTCACATTGAACCAAAAGAGTCAGAAGATGTCAGATACATGACGCGCACAGATTTGGATGATATAGATCAATTTGACAGTAAGTTCTTTGGAGCGAGTCGAAAAAGGTTCATTGCGTCTAGACTGAAACACTTCCCGAAGCTCTGCAAAGTGATAGACCTTAATGGAGATATAGAAGGTTACATCATGGGTACTGAAAGACATGGTTTCATTAGAATTGGTCCGTGGGTTATGAATAAAAATCACGAACAAGCGGAGGATTTGTTGAGAGATTTTGCCTCAGAGGTCAATGGTATGCCCCTGCAGATTGGCGTTCTAGAGAATAATAGAAGAGCACTCACGATTTTACAGAAACATGAGTTTGTACAGAAAAGCTTCTCATGGAGGATGATGAGAGGTGTTAAAGGCAACTGGACATTCTCAGACCATCTCTATGCGATATGCTCTGCTGCACGTGGATAGATTACTAGTCCGAAGTATCATCTTCTCCTGCGACGTTTGAGATTCTCTAACTTCTGACCCGCATCCACTCGCGACAGTCTACCAGCCAAGATTGGTGAGATGATCACAAAAACGATGGCAAAAATACCAATGACACTCAAATCAACAGCTAAGGTTCCATAGCTTCCCTCAACGAACATTCTGATGAGACTACGATACACATTGGCTATTGGTAAATACTCATTGATTGTGCCAAATGTCACTCCAACTAGCTCTAGTGGGGCAATCCCTCCACCAACTATCCAATAGAAAAGACCACTAAGTGCTGCTAATGGGACCATGAATACAGAGTTTCGGAGGATTGCTCCAAGTATAAGTCCAATTCCTGAACAGAATAGGGACAACAGAAGGGTGAGAGAGAGGAATATAACAAAATCACCATTAGGCCAGACTCTGAACATTAGGTAGCTTAGACCAAGGATTATTGGAGGTGCAATGTAGCTTATTACTACGCCGCTCAGCATCTTTCCGAGAAAAATTGAGTGGGGGGACTGATTAGACAGGTTAAGTTCGTCCCAAGTGTCCTGTTCAAACTCTTGTGTCAATGCAGATCCAGCACCAAAAATAGCACCCAACATAATTGCGTAGAGAGTGATTGTCCATGCCATATAGGCTAAACGAGGTGGAGTGAAGGTACGGAGATTCTCAACCTCAAATGTGACCGGTGAGTCTTGGTCGAGATATCTCTGGTAGAATAAATCGAGCTTGCGAATCACAGGCATTCGGAGGTTCTTTGTCAAGTCTTCATGAACATTGGCTACTCGAATGTGAACGGAAGTGGATTCATTATGAGATAATGCATATTCGAAACCCGTTGGAATTGTGATTACAAGAAGAATATCACCATTCTCAAATAGCTGTGATGCGCTTTCTGCATCCATCTCGATGGGGACAAGTCTAGGAGGAATTGGGTCATATTCTTCAAGAATTTCAATGAATCCATTTGTAAAAACGCCTGGACTCTGTTCTTCAACAACCAGTGCCACCTCTACTCCTGACCCATAGTAGGCCCCGCCCATCAATAGAGTAAAAGCTGCAAAGAACAGGATGGGAAGAAGAATAACGAGTGACAGCTTGCGGGGATTTCTTTTCCATACCCTCATTTCTTTCAGGAAGCTGGCTTTCATGACTCTTAGAGACTGGTTCACGAGCGCTCAACCTCCCTTTTCATTAGACGAGTCACAACAACTGTTAGCACTAGCCAAGTGCCAAGGAGGTATAGCACACTAGGCCAAAGGCCAAGGAGTGTATCGGAGAAGAAGACACGGGCCCAGAGACCAATAGAATGTGCGGGGGGTAGAACAAGAAGAATGACTCTCAGAGAGAAAGGTGTAAGTCCAATCGGAGCAAGCCCTCCACCACCGAGAAAACAAACTATCGTTAATAGGACAGCCGCAAGTAATGATTGCTCCCTATTTCTTGCTTTCATACCTATCAATTCACCTAGAGGAACAAGAGCAAGAGTTGTTAGAATGAGAATCACGAGAAGTGTGAGTAGATTTCCTACCGGGAATACATTCATACTAAGAGTAATGACAGGTATTGTTATCAAGAGTGCTAAGAACGATCGAGGGATAGCTGCGATGGTTCGCCCAATCGCAATGGCAAGTCTTGGCGTGGGAGAGTTCAAGATGTCATGAATCGCTCCAGTTTCAAACTCCGTAGCGGTCAACATAGCTTGGCTTGCTAAAGCACAGGTCATGAGTGATAAGAGTAGTCCAACTGCACCCATATATGCAAGATTGGATGGAGTCGAAGGCAAGAACAACGTTTCATCCAATGCAATGAGAGCAGCAGACTGGTCAAACTCGGGAGCAATTGCTCCTTGATTATACAAGAGCACTGCAGCTTCTATTCGGTGAACGTAGTTCTTAACAACATCATCATTGGCATTATTGATGAAGAGTACCACAACGCCCTTCTGTCCAGCGCTTATGTTTGCTCCAAATCCTTCAGGAATCAAAATGTAACCAATCAGCTGAGTAGACTGGTAGAGTTCAGAAGCGGTTTCCAAGTCGTATCTCTCAATACTGAACCAAGTATGATTGGTCGTTGAAACCATGTTCTCAATTATACCAGCCATGTCATTTGCTTCGGCTGATGAGTCTTGAACAACAAGACCACAGGCAAAAGACTCACCACCACCTACAGAGGTCCACATGATTGAGTAGACAAGAAGAAAGACGAATGGGATGATAAGGCTAGGAGCAAGGAATCGTGGATCACGCTTAGCTTGCTTCAAATCCTTCTTCACTATTGCGGCAATCTCACGGAGCATGTTAATCCCTCAATATTGAGCCAGTAATTGCTAGAAACACATCACCTAGAGACGGTTCTCTCATTGATGTTTGTTTCACAACTAGTCCACTTTCAGATAGTCGACTAATTACAAGTGGCAAGTCGGAGTGCCCGGCTTGACTGCGAATCCAAGCAGTGCGAGGTCCTCCATTCAATGGGTCGGAAACCTTCTCCACCTCGAGCTTGAGCTTTTCCGCAAGCCAATCAGACCCTAGTTTAGAATCCATTCCCTCAATCAACACCTCAATTAGATAATCTCCAACATATTCACGCTTCAATTCACTAGGAGTTCCAGTAGCAACAAGTCGCCCGTTATCAATTACAATCACACGATCAGCTAAAGCTTCTGCCTCATCCATATAGTTAGTACAGAACAGAACAGTACGACCTTCATCCTTCATCTTACGTACTTGGTTCCAGATTAAATTTCTACTCTGAACATCCACGCCCAAAGACATCTCATCAAGTATTAGGAGTTCCGAGTCATGAAGTATGGAACGAACAAGTGCAAGCCGTCGTTTCATTCCACCAGAGTATGTCTTCACAAGATCATTCTTACGATGCGTTAGTCCAGCAAGTTCAAGCATTCTAGTTATACGGTTGTTTACCTCTTCCTTTGGGACACCATATATTTCTGCATGATACTCTAGCGATTCATATGCAGTCAGGTCTTGATAGAGTGCAGTTTCTTGTGGCATGAATCCAATTAGCTTGCGAATTGCTTCAAGATTCTCTGTCACCTCATATCCAGAGACCTTCACACTACCTGAAGTCGGTTTCAATATTCCAGTAATTAGTTTGACCGTAGTCGATTTTCCAGCCCCATTAGGACCTAAAAGACCGATAATCTCTCCTTGTTCGACTGAGAAAGAGAGTTTCTCCAAAGCTTTGTGACCACCCTTGTAGATATGCGTGAGATTTGAAACTTCAACCATTGAGGTCAGCTAGATCACCTATGCAATAATTACAGCCATAGAACATAGATTTGGTGTCACGAGAGGAGTAACAAAGCATACTTCTTTATGACATGATGAGTCAATCCAATCATCATGTCATTGGAGTTCTTGACTCGTTCAGAGGTAAGAGAGGTCTTGTTTGAATTGATGTGGGGCGATCGATTTGAAAGAGACCTGAAGACTAAAGCTTCCTCGGATGAAGAGTTCTCTGAGATTAGAGATAGACTTCTCAAAGATGAAATCGTCTATCAGTTCCGAGGCGAGAATGATGCACCATATCTGTCTTTGACAGATAAAGGTGTAGCAATCATTAACAGACTGTATGAGATTGAGCGTATTCTTGAAGGCGAAGATATCGACGCTGACTAGAGGGTAATCTGTCACTCCTAAAGTGACAAGAGATTTAAAATTCTCCAGAGCACAATAGTATTCTTGGGATTAGAATGACTCCGAACACAATTGTTGGAGACCTCACAAGTTTGGGACTCACTAAAAACGAGGCAAAAGCGTATCATTCTCTCGTCAGACTTGGAAGATCTTCGGCCAGGGTTATTGCTGAGGACTCAGGAATTCCTAGGAGCAAGGTGTATGAAACTCTGGGTCTTCTAGAGAAACGTGGAATCATCAAGAAGGTTTCAGGGAGTGACCCAACACTATTTGATCCAGCACCTGTAGACGCCGCGTTGGACCATCTTGAAGAGAAGGTCAAAAGCTCTGCAACGAGTGCAAGAAGGATGTTGAAAGGTTTTCAATCTCTGAGAGGCACGGAAGCGAAGGAGTTCGCCTGGGCAGTCCAAGGTATGGAGCAGGTCATTATGGGTTTACGAACGGCTATCGAAAACGCTCAAGAGTATATTTTCATAGCATCGGCCGCTCCCATTCTGTTAAGCCATCTTAGAGGTGCTTTTAGTTCAGCAAAGAATCGAGGTGTCAAGATTGAGCTATTTACAACAACACTAGGCTCAAAGGAAGTTCCTGGTCTTGAACACTATCTGCAAGTAACTATCGCGATGCCAAGAAAGGACCTTTTGATTGAGAGTTTCAAAGAGATATTTCAAGCACCCGCGTTACCTCCTGATGAGTGGGAACCAACCCGGATGTTGATCGTGAATGTTGATGGACGGGAGAGCATTGGTGTATTTCTACCTGGGGATAATTCTTCGCAACCATGGGCATTACACATACGAAGTCGCCTTGTAGTATTGATTCAATGGCATGTTGTGAAGACCGTAATTTCAAGTGTGGAAATGATAATTCAAAATAAAATTTCTTAGGTCAACATATCCTACCATATCAAGAAATTTGCTTCGATTCATATTTTAACCTGCCCTGTGACTAAATCATAGGAGTGAGAGAATTATGAACGAGGCTCATCTTTCAACTCTCAAGTGTCCAAAGTGCGGCAAGAAGCTCCACCTTAATGGAGAGTTTACTAATTCAGATATAGATGAGGGAGAGATTGTCTGTGAAAAAGGTCACATCTGGTCAATAAGAAATGGCATCCCCTCTCTTGTTTATCCTCCCATAAGTGAGAAGGATGCAAAATGGATTGCAGAATATGATGAAATGGCTGAGAACTATGATGAACTAGTGAAACAGTATGATGAGTGGCTGGGCATCAACATGATGAAAGAACGTGAAAACTTCTTTCATTATATCCCAATAGAAGGCCCTGTTAGGATTATCGATGTCAGTATAGGTACAGATGCCAATTTCATAGCGTTATATAATCAGTTCAAGAACGAGATTGGTAGATTCAAACTTCACGGTATGGATTTGTCCACAGGAATGCTAAAAATCTCTAGAGCCAAATTTGCTAAGAGCGAACTAGCTGTTAGTCTTACACATGGTAGTCTATTCAACATTCCATATCAAAAAAACTTCTTCGATATAGTTCTCCACTCTGGAGGCATTAATACATTTTCAGATATCCGCGGAGCGCTTAATGAAATGTTGAGGATTACCAGATCAGGGGGGTTTGTTATCGTTGTAGATGAGGGATTATCACCAAAAAAGAGGGAAACAGAGGATGGAAAAGCCATTATGAAGACAAACACACTTTTTGCATCCAGACCACCTCTCAAACACATTCCTGACACTGCAAAGGATGTTGAAGTATCGTATGTGATGAATGAAACCTTCTATCAAGTTGTCTTCAGGAAATGACATTAAACAATTACTGGAGATGGAAAGCGTAATTAAAACCCAAAGGAGCTACAGCTAGGTACTCTAGCTGAAAAAATTAAAGTGCTCAGGTGGCTTCCCACAAGAGCACATCTTCAACTGATATATCAGGTTTCTTAGAAGCGCTCATTCGACGGCTCGTTTCCCTAAGGGCAGAGCCAGAAGGCATGTTATCTTTTGACATTGACATCTACCTGTATGTATATGCGCGTGTGATTGCGTCTGTGGAAATCTGCTTTCTGAGCACAAACTTCTTCCTTGCTACTTTTTCCAGTGCCATAATGTTTTACCTCCTGTATAGGTAAGCGTACCCGATCGCGATAGTTGTGTGAACCTTCGCAATCTTGTTGTTCAACTTCACACATTTATCCTCAGTCAGATTCATGCGATACATTGTTAACCACTATATGTATACAAACCAAAGTTGTATATAAGGTTTGTGTAACAAACCATTGTGGTTTTTTACGTTGATTATATACACTATTAATATGTGAATAGATTATAAATAAGTGATGGGCAAACTGTTTAATCTCAAATAGTTTACCATCACCAGCAACTTTAAATAATTAGTTTGTCAATGAGAATATTGATTTGAAGCGTTTTGCACGCTTCTGGTGGGTTTTCATCTTGAAAATCCAAAAAGAGCACGGACGATTCCAGAGCCATCCGGGTCGCTTGTTGAATCGACGGATCTAAAATGCATTGGTGAGTATTAAAATGGGCGACGACTATGTAACAACGGAAATTACGGATAGCCTCGAGGGAATTGTCTTAACGAAAGAGGGGAAAGAACCCCAAAGAGAACTTGTTTTTGTGACAAATGAAGAAGTGGCAGATGTTCTTGATGAACCTGTTCGCTACAACATCCTGCAGACTTTAAGAAAAGGGGTAGAAGACACGCTGACCACAAAATCAGTTGACCAAGAAACTGGTGATACAATCATCCGACAGAGAGTTGTCAGACGAGATACGTTATCAGTGGTCGAGATTGTGAAGCAATCACCCGAGTGTTGTGTTGAGAGTGAAGAGATTTCTAAAAATCAGGTATATCATCATTTACCAAAACTGATAGAGAGCGGATATGTAATCAAATATGGAACTGTTACTAAAGGCAAGCGTAGTACTGATTACTATCGACGAACAGCCAAGGGGTTCATGCTTACAACTGGTGCATGGGGAACTGAGGAGAGAAGAATTCGAGAGAAGCTCCAAGGCTTCACAGATAAAATGCTTGAAACCTTCAATCTCAAGATATCCAAAGAGGAACGTGCAGAACTGCTTGAGCTAAGTGTGAAGAGAGCTCAAATGCAACATACTTGGAGAACCAAGATTGCAGATATGGTCAACCTAGATATTGCCACCAAAGAAACCCTCTCAATGTACGAGATGCTTCTAGACTACTATTCTGTCGGTTCAAAGGAATACATGGACATCATTTACAGAATCAGGGAGATACTCTTCCCTGAAGACTAAATGTCAATATTATAGAAAAACGAAGCATGATGTTTTAGAGTTGTCCTCTCAACTTTATAACAGTCTTTTTGATATCAATCATTGCGAGTTCGGGAGCTGAAGATGGTGCAGCAAATGCTATAGCCCAGATGTTGTCTTCAATTCTTACCAGAATGAAATGCCCCATACTGTGATCTGCAGTTGCTACATAGCTGTCTTTAGAAGATGCAACTCGTTTGTAAGTCACGCCTCCAGAGGATAGTTCTGGCGATTCCTTTTCAATAGCCTTCAGAATGCCATTGATTTCTTTAACTAAATTCCAATTGTCAGTTTGCCAGATGATTTTTCTATCCTTCGCAACTGCAAATGCATGAATCTTTGGATTGTTTGCAAAGAGAAGGTTCCATTCATTTCCGATGACTAGTGCCAAAACAATCCCACCATATCTGCAATAATATGTATATGGGGAGAACTATGTTGAAGTTTTCCCCAAGTACACGTTCTGCCAGAAAATACTAGATTTTGCCTCTTAGGGTCTTTGCAGCTCTATCAACGTCGACATAGATGCCATCTGGCTGGGCTTGAGCATCAGCCCAAGCTACAACCCACCTATCGCTTGCCGCATCGATTTTGGTTAGAATTAGAATTCCATTACCTTGAACATTCCGAGCAACTAGACTCTCAGGAGTAGAACGCATAGTCGAGTACTTCACTTGATTTTGGACAACACTGGCTGCTCGAGACTTCACTGCAGAGATCAGACTTTTTGCATCCGCAGTTAGGTCCCAATTGTTACTCTGCCAAAGAACCTGTCCTGACTCAGATATTACCCCAAAGGCTTGGACCATCTTTCCTGAACTGTTGTATGCTTGCGTGTATGCATCCATTACTGGATCGGCCATCGTAATTCACCCCGTATAATCTACGGTCTATAGAAACTCGGAGTACCCTTTCCAAATAAACAAATCCTTGATAGCTCTCATTGAGAGACTTCAAACAGACTCATATGTATACGTGCATTCTGGATAGTATGGCTAGTGCTATTTGGGAGAGCGAGAGAGGAACTTTTCTTAAAGTCATAGTTCATCCAAATTCAAAGGAGAAGAGATTCATTTCTGACGTCACTCCAGAAGCCATACACATTAACTTGAAAGGACCAGCACGAGAGGGCAAGGCTAATTCTGAATTATTGAAAAGACTGTCAAAGATCCTTAAGATTTCCACAGCAGAAATCAGTCTTGTTGCAGGACATAAAATTCGTGAGAAGACTTTGTTGATTGTGGGTATTGATGCAAGTAAAATTGCTACTATGCTCCTGAATGAGACAAAGGCAGTTAAATAGTAGGGTTGGCAGGTTTGTTTCCCTAAAGCAATTGACATCGAGAATTATCTACTGCGCGGAGACATTGCCTTTGATGAAAATGAACCGGACCACATTTCTGGGAGCTACGTACTCCGTAGGCCTCATTTTGGTAGTAATGGCCATGCTCTCAGGCCGGTTTCCACATGCGGATGTCATCATTACACTTGTTGTTGAAATAGTACTACTCTATATCTCATTATTTCGAGCACCCTTGAAAAGGAACGAAATAGGGATGATGGTTATCCTTGCATCCATATACTACCTACTCAGCGTATTGTTGGGTATCTTTTCAGACATGGTAGTAGTGGCTGTTGGTGGAGTTGCCATCTATGTCGCTATGACAGTAAGAGTCGAGCTTCATCCTACGAAGGCGCTGCTTGGAGGCCTTTACTCAGCTGGTGTTTTCTTCGCACTATATCTGATTGTCCAACGCGGTGGTTTGTATGCGGATATTTTGTTGGGTCTAGCCATTCATCTGCTGTTGCTTTACATGGCCATGAGTAAACGTCCACCAGATAAGAAAGAACTTGGAGCAATCAGCGCATTAATTATTGTGTGCATTTCCCTTAGCTTATTCTTTAGATTCTTCTCCCTTATAGTCATCTGGACTCTTCTTAGTTGTGCCCTATACGGGGTTATCAGAGTTGAACCAAAATTCCCATTGACCAAGCGAGCTATAGGAACAGGTCTTATTGTTGGTATAGTAATGACTTTCATGGGCATTTATCTCGCTCTTAAGATAGGAGTTGTTTTTCTAGTTGGAGCAGAAATGTTGGGAGCCATTTTTCTTACCATGTATGGGTTATACACTGGAGAAGAGAACACGATAGTAGTCACGATAGCAAATTCCTCTTCAATGGTCGCATTAGGGGTGATGCTTACATATCCTGCAATCGCCATTTTCAGACCAGAGAACCCTCTGTTCAATATCAATCATGTTCTCTATGACCCTACTGTGACTCTCCTTTTCATAATGATCACCACAGGGATAAGCGCTATCTTCGGGATTATCCTATTGGCACCATTCAGAAACCGATTCGAAGATGACCCTTGGCCTCAGGTTCAACCTCAGGCTGAGTGCATCAACTCAATTGGTGGTGATGCTGAAGCAAGAAGAAATGTAGGCATGGGACTTGTTGCATCAGCAGCATATGTAGGAACAACAAAAGTAGCAGAGAGTGTAGCAGGAAGAACACTCAGTACTATGCCAAATGCTCTAGCGCCTGTTATTCCTGCTGCCGCAGCAATCCCCGGTTGGATTGGAATAAGCAACTCTCCTCTTATTGCAGGTATTGGTTTCTTCGTGGGCTGGAAGAGATCTCTCATTATGGTAATGGGAAGTGTACTATCAATTCTAATCTGGATATTCATAGAGGGTGCAGATGGAGCGATTCTATACGGTATTCACTTGAAGAGACCGGAGATTCTCTATGTTGCATTGGGTGTATTTGTCACAGTAATACTGGGTGATATTCTGAGTGGAAGGGGCGAAAGGAACCTGACCCCTGAAGAAGTTCAGGAAGAAGCAAGATCAAAGCGTGACGATCTGGATGGCACTATCATTATAGAACAGCCGCATAAAACGGAAGAACTTCCGAGAATTTTGCGAGTTCGAGAGGAGCTATTCTCAGTCGAAGCATTCAAGGAGGAGATACGAGAGATTGTTGCAGACCCTAGAGGGTATTTACGCTCAAGAAGAGGACAGGTACCTCCATGGATAGCGTTTGTATCAATGGGGCTGTTCATGATTTTTGGAATCATTGTCTTTTGGTTCATTAAACCATTCATGCAGAGTGGAACAGCTCAACTCGAGATTCACTGGCTCCTATTCATTTTTGGAACGCCTTTGGCAATTGTTTCAGCATATTTCACAGCACGAGCAATTAGCGAAACCGGAATGCTTGCAGGTTATATCTCAGACATTGTTGCCATCCCGGCGATAATTTTCTTTAGAGTCACCTTTTCAGCTATCACTACATTCATCGGTATGTTGGGAGCTGTTCAGGATGCTGCAATAGCGCTATTGGTTCATATCAAACTTGGAAGATTGACAGGTGTACGTGCAAGAGATATTACAAAGGGAGTCTTCATCGGTTGTGTTCTCGGAACTACTATAGGTTCCATAATCACTTTCGAAATATTCAGCACATACGGATTTGGAGGTATTGATTTCCCAAGCCCAGCTGCTCAACTCTTTGGATTTCTGGTGCTTAGTCTTGAGGGAATTGGTGACATGCGGCTACCAGGCTTGGACATATTCCCAAGCGATTATCAACATCTTGCCTTCCTATATCTTCTAGTCTGGGCAATAGGAGGGTTTCTTGCTGGTCGCGAACTCAACAAGCGAGGGCTGAGCCCAATTAGCCTCGTTGTTGGGATACTTATTCCACCAGCTACATCAATTACCATTCTATTAGGTGGCTATATCAGCTACAAAACAAAGCAAAAGGAAAGACCAGTTCAGCTATCCGATCTGCCACAACAGATTGAAGTCTGCGATGCCGGAACAAACAGAATAAACAGGATTCTAAGCGGCGTTGTTGCTGGAGAGGCTGTTATGACGGTAATTTGGGTACTTCTGAGTGCATTCATCTTCATCTAAGAATGTTTGTCAACATGCTCTGCAAGCAACTGAAGGAATCTTGGAAAATCGTTTCTATCAAGACTGGCTCCAGCAGCAGCTGGATGACCACCACCAGAACTTCCCTCTAAGTCTTTCAAGATGATATTGAGGGTTTTGTTAAGGTCTACTTTTGTTCCTCTTCGACGTATGCTCATATCAACCTCATCAGCAGAGGACCTTGCGCTTATGCCAACTTTTGAATTTGTGACATAAGCAGAGAACTTTGCGCTTTTTCCACGGTAACCATTAATTGGCATGTCCAAAACATAACCAACAGAGCCAAGTTTTTTTGCATTCTGCTGGACATATCTGAATACTTCGTGTTCAATTCTAGTTGCCTTCAATGCAAGGGAAACTATGTCATCCATTGAACTAGGTTTTATTCCCATAGCCAATTGATGGACTAAATCTTTTGATTCTTTTCGATAGTCAATCTCTTGTAGCGCTTGGACGAGTATTCCAGCCTCAAGATAGAGTGTGCGCTTGTCTATGTCATCAAAATGAGTCTTGGCAAAGGGAGTTTCATCACAATAATCACCAATCGCGCCATAGAGAGCCAATCGAAGAGCATATTCCGGAAGTGGTCCTTCAAACTTTCTATAGACCAATTCAGCCGCACAAGGACCTGTTTCATGGAACAGGTCAACTCGTTTACTCAGTTCGCTTCGTTCTTTTGGGGTGATTGGATGGTGGTCGGTCCAATGAATCTGTGTATATTCTGGAAATCTGTCTAATGCTCTTAGAAGCTCACTAAACATTTTGGTATTAATCGCTATGTCACTAATGTGTACAATGTCAGGTTTGTCCTTTGCAATTCGATAGAGATCTTGGTGTATTTGTGAGGGTCGTGTAAAATAGAAGTCAGAACCTGGAAAGACCAATAATGCAATAGTACCAGAAGTTATTCCATCAAGATCACCGTGAGTCAAAATGACACTCTTTGGCATTGACTATTTCCACCAAGGGCTCTATTTTTTGAATGCATCTTCAAGAGCCTTGTCCCATTCATCCACTCCTGACTCATCACCCTTTCGCTTTTTCCTTGCTTTTGCACGAGCTCTTCGGGCTTTCTCAGCTTCTTTCCTTTTCAAAGCCAATTCCTTCTTTCTCTTCGATATGGCTTCCTTTTCTTCCTTGGTGAGTTTCTCCTTTTCAACAACCTCACGTTTCGACATCCAACTAATGACAGCCGCTGTGAATGGAAATAGACCAACTACTGGAACGAGGAATAATACAACAATCTCAGGTTGTATCATCTCAACACTGTTTGCTATTCCAATTGGGAGATTTAGTAGCATATCGACAACATTGGGGCTCATCAGAATGAAAGAAACTGCAACGACTGTTAGAAAACGGATTAACGAACCAGTGACAGTGGAAGCAATCACATAAGCAGAGGAGGGTGCTGCTGCTTTTGCAGTTAGTTCATCTCGTGCTCCAGGATCTCCTTGAAGCAAATCATCAACATAAATCTGTAAGCGGCGGACGTCTGAAACCGCATCCAAACTTTCAAGTGCAGATTGACCCCCCATAACTTTTCGTTCCATTGCCTCTCTAAGAAATGAAAAAGCAGTAGCTCCAGTTGAACGACTCATACCAGTGGTGCTTACCTTCTCACCACGTTCAATTGCATCTTGTTTCCTTGTGGCTTGACGTAACGCCAGGAGCTGTTTTTTGAGAGTTTCTTCTCTATCTTCAACAGGTTTTCCGACCGAGCTACTATAGATCATCTGATAACTGACTTCAAGGTAAGCAAAGGACACAAGCGCAAGAATTTGAGCTTGTGAAATAAGGAAATCCATAAAATCTGGTGGGAACGGGGTGAGATCAGGGACCGTAAGTGCTCTAAATGCTGCGATAATTATTATTGCTTGAATGGATATGAATGCACCACCAACAAACTTGTGATCCATTCTAACTAGGGATTGAAGGAATAATGCAATCCCAATTCCAGCACATAGGAAATAAAGGAACAAGAAAGTGTTATCCCAAAGAGCAAACAGTACGTTGCTAAGGTTCATCTGAAATGATGCCCATACCTGTTGGACATTTGTCAAAGGGTCTGCCAATCCGTAGGGCTGCATATACCACGTTCTGAGAACAAGTGTGTTGTAAAGACCTACTATCACATCTTCCGGTAATGCGCCTCCTGTGAAAGCACTAACAAGACCACTCACCATAGTTGTTGATAGAAAGAACACAATCAAAGACAACAATCGAAATACTGTCACAACAAACGTATAGGGTGCATCCCAATGCCAAATATCGTTAGGGTCGAGTATATCATATACTAAGAAAGCCATAACTGCAAAAGTGGCGACGGATGCAATGCGAAGAATCCACGTGACAACCTTCAGAACATCGCCACCCCCCGTTGTTTTGCTTGCTCATATGTCCTTATGATTGTTGGAAGGAAATCTTCCGGACCAACATTGATAACATTAATACCAAATCGCGATAGTGCTCGAGCCATTTTGTTACGTCGTTCCCAGAGTTCTTCAGACACAGCTTCAGATAGCACCTTTTCAACTGGACCAAACTGACCAACGGGTGCTTCAAACCAGGGACCAAACGGACTAATTACGAGTGCTTTGTGACCATTGGCTACGAGTGTCTTCATAGCATTAAGCAGTGGTGCAGGACTCTCTTCAAGATCAGTCAACCAGATGATGAGAGAGCGTTTCTTACTTTGTCCAACAACATGAGCAATTGCAGTTTCATAATCACTCCATCCAGTGGGTTCAGCCATCGCTAGGATTTCAAGAACATCATACATGTGATTGGGTCGTGTTCCAGGAGGAACATATCCATGGACTATATCGCTGAAGACACAGGTTCCTACAAGGTCTTTCCTTTCAAGGCCTAAATGAGTGAGAAGTACAGCTGCGCGGATTGCATATTCGAGTTTTGTGTTCTCAGGGTAACCATTCCCCATACTCCCGCTTGTATCAACCATACAGACAAGTTGCACATTTTTCTCCTGCTCCCATTGCTTGACAACCATATCACCACGTTTGGCGCTTGACTTCCAGTCAATTAGCCTAAACTCGTCGCCTGGCACATACTCTCTGAAACCAGCGAAATCTGTGCCCATCCCCACTGTCTTGGTTCTATGAGCACCAAACATAAGACCCAACTGGCGTTGCTTAGCAAATGACTCAAGGCGACGAACGTCTTTCCAAGTAGGATAGACAAGAACCTCAGTCTGTTCTTTCAAGGTTCTCTTGTAATAGTGAAGACCAAGTCTGTCCCGCATGATAACCTCAGTCGGACCTAGGTAGTATCTTCCGCGCATTCGTGCCTGGAGGATGTATGAGAAGGTAATACTACCACCCGGTTCAATCCTGGATGCAATGAAATTCTCTCCAATTGCTAAAATCCAAGTTTCTGGATATTGGTCATGTACCTCAATGAAGTCGAAATGGCGTCGGGATGCATTTTTTATAGTAACGCGAACTCTTAGAAAATCTCCGGAGAATACTTTTAGTTTGTCAATTTGGCGATCTACTTCAATACCGGCTAAATTAGCGGTCAAGGCAAAGAGAGGCAACGTGACTACTAAACCAATCACACAATAGACTCCAAGAAGAACGAGGTAGAAATTGACGAAGGAAAATCCACTAGTCAATAGTAGGACTCCTGCGAACACTACCACGAAGCCTCTCTGTGTTATCAAACCATATCTTCCCCATTTTCTTAAGACATGAATATACCAATTATTACTTAGGGCAGTCAACCTCACCAAGTATCTTGGTCACAACACGCTCAACTGTTAATCCTTCAAGTTCCGCTTCTGGTTTTAGGATAAGCCTGTGATTCAAAGCTTGCACCGAGAGCCGACGAACATCCTCAGGTACTACGTAGTCTCTACCACGCATTGCGGCACGAGTCTTTGAAGCATTCATGAGCACCAGTGATGCTCTTGGCGAGCCTCCAAGAAGGATTTGAGGATCATTTCGAGTTCGAACAACAATGTCACGGATATAGTTGATGACATCTTCTTCGATGAACACTGTCTTGCATGTATTTTGCATTCTAACCATTGCAGCAGGATCTGCAAGAACATTCAGATCTGTTGCTTCACCAAGGTGTTTTCTTCGAACAATCTCAGCTTCTTCCTGTTCAGTAGGATAGTCAAGTATCAAACGGAACATGAACCTGTCAAGTTGCGCCTCTGGTAGAGGATATGTGCCTTCTTGTTCAACCGGATTCTGAGTTGCAATAATCAGAAATGGTTTCGGAAGTTTGCGGGTCACGCCCTCAATTGATACCTGTCGTTCTTCCATAACCTCGAGTAATGCACTCTGTGACTTAGGAGGACATCTGTTAATCTCGTCAGCCAGTACAAGGTTCGAAAAGACTGGACCCTTTCGGAACCAAAACTCTCCCGTTCGCTGATTGAACACATTACTCCCAAGCAAGTCTGCTGGAAGCGTGTCTACAGTCAGCTGTATTCTCTTGAAGGCACAACCCAGAATGGCTGCGAAAGTCCGAGCCATGTAGGTCTTAGCAATACCAGGCACTCCTTCAAGAACAACATGACCATTCGAGAGAAAAGCAACGAGAACATCACGTAAGATGTCTTCTTTCCCAACTATAATGCGGCTGCATTCTCTAATAATATCACTCGTGAGCTTGTGCACCTCGTCGATTGACATAGTCGCCGAGGTGTCAAATGCCACAGTGTCGTTCGTTTCTTCTGTTGTCAATTTAGTTCTACCTCTTTCTTGTGTCTATAATTTGTGATTGGATATTACGCATGAAGAAGAAGAGCTCCATCATCTCATTCTCCTTTATCTTGATGTTCGGATTTGCGGATATCTCCTCGATCCGTGCGATGGTCCTGAAGAATTCACTCTCTTTCAAATTCGAGTCCTTATATCGCATTATTTCCCATACTCGTTTTGTATCATATTCAGTCCATTGCTGTGTTTTTTGTATTCCACGCCGCAAACGGCGATAAAGCATCTTGACTACTCGTGTATAGTTACCTTCAGTTCGATAATACGCCATACGTTCGCTGAAATATGTCTGACCCTTTCGTAAGAAAACATCTGAAACACTCTTGACCTCAGGCTTCTTTATATCAGGAAGGTATTTCTTAATACCGAGAGTGGTGAAGAGGGGATATACAGCTGCTAGCCCCAGTGGCAATGAAGATAGCCAGAGAACTCTACCCAAGTAGAGTCCAAAGAAGAATTCACTTTCCCACCAAGGAATCTCAAGGAGTTGTTCGCAGAATAAAATTGGTTGTGATGTATTTCCGTGGGAGAGCCAGTTGATAACATTATCACCAAACTGTTGATTTCCTGAGAATCGGCCCAGCATATCATTGTTGAATATGCTAGGATCACTGACTGCAACCAGTCGTCCACCTCCTGAGCTCCCAGATCCAGCTAGGTCAATAGCGCCCACCACGGGAAGGCTTCCAGCCAATGATAGTTCATACGGAGTGTCTGGCTCAGGTGTAGGATCTGTAATGTTTGTTTCACACCATGACCTAGTTGTTGTCCAAGCGATACCGGCTTGACCAAGGACACAGTAGGGATTGATTGCTGATGCCCAGTTAAGGTGAAGCTCAGACACTCCAGCTGTGAGTGCCCCTCCATCGAGTCCTGCTCTGAAGTCCCTTATGATTGGTAACCTAGGCTCTTTTAAAGGATCATAGGAGTCTAGATCCAAAAGGACACCATCAATGAATGACAAAAGACCTCGAGTTGTATTACTCCCTATGAAGGCGTCCAAGAGATAATTCAGAAAAGCTAGAGAAGTGTTCGCCGACCCAAAGTCATCTGCTATGAGCACTCCGCCGCCAGCCATCAAATGTGTGAATATAACCAGTGCGGCATCAATTGTGAAGTCACGAACGGGCCCCATGATTACAATCACGGCAGACCCATTATATCTTGACGCTACACTCATGCTTGCTTGAATGGACATCACTTCGTAGCCATTATTTCGAATGTTAGTAGCGAATTGGCTGGTTCCGTTATACTGTTCATTGTATATGGAGAAATCATAATTGTAGGTACCCTCTGCTCCAATCAATGTACTTCCAGCTAGAATGCCAACTGGAATCCATGCTAAGATGAAGAGGGTCACTTGCAGGATTTCTTTCCAGCCCATTCGTATCTCTCCCATGTCTTATTCTACAGGTGCAGCTGAATCGATTCTTGGATAGAGGTCTGTGAAGATTCGAACCGCCTCTTCATACCTCTCACGTGTCATTTCATGATGTGAGAAGCGAGCCTCTTCGTATGTCTGTACGAATTGTTCAACAGTCGCACCATCGAGGGGAATTGCCTGTAAGACCCGATCCAAATACTCACGAGCGGTTTCAGAATGGCCTCTTTCAGAACCCATCTTAGTGCCGCACATCTGCTCAAAAGTACGATAGGCTAGAGTGATAGACGCACCGTACTTTCCAGAGTCTGCGAGCTTCTTGATGTTTCGTAGTTTGGTCGGAATATCAATTCCTCTCGAAATTACAGGACTGCGGAACATTCCTCTTACTATGTACAGGTACGCCAAAACAGCGACTACTGCACCTACAAGCAAGACGCTTGCTATCAGTAAATCTGTTCCTTGCAATGGATTACCACCTGTTGTTTGTATATTGATTGTGAACGTATTAGATTGAATATTACCAACTTGTGTTGATAAGAGCGTGACTCTATAATTGATGACTGTCCCATCAGCTTGCGCTGATACTGGATGTCTAAATCTCCCATCTGTATCCGTAATATAGGGATACACATCAGTACCATTGTAATTCAACCGTACTGGACGAAATCTAATAGGATTACCTTCTGAATCTTGAATGGTGACTTCTATGTTGAATGCCAGACCAGGATTTACCCTGCTGGGAGTTGCTGAGAATACTGGATCGTTAAAGATGTGAATTGATTCGACAGACTCAGCGGAATCGGGATTGATGTACAATGCACCAGTGTATTCAGCCAAGACCTCAAAATATCCATCACCCTCATCCCAAGACAAAGGCACTGTCAAAATGAATTCCATCCCCTGTGCATTAATGAGTTGAACATCAGTTATGTATGTAGAACCAAGGTAGACTTCCACCCATTCTCCATGAAGATAGGTTCCACTATCATCCTCGAGTTGAAGAATTGCAGAAAACGTTTCACCTGGTATTAGTGAGAGTTGATTCGTTTGAACATAGACTCTTGAGTCTATATAGACCAAAATTGTCCAATTTGTAGGACCATTTCTAAACTCATGGTATGTTGATATGACACGCACACTGATGATATATGAACCACCTGGTTGAGTGGTGGGAACTTGAAGCGAGATGGAATATCTGCCATCTGCTGCAGTGACATCTGTTGCAAAAGTTCCAGCTCCATCTGCCAATGCCTCTACAGTGACTCCATCTGCTGCAAAGCCACCATCATTGAGAATATACCCTGTAATAACTAATGTATCTCCACGACTAATAGTATTGTCTACAGGTTCAGGGTCCATAAAGACATCTACGCGCTCAAGAACCGTGACATCTTCAAAAGAGTTCGATGTATCAGAAACACCCCAGGCTATTGATGGGGGGGTGAACACAGCAGCTCCTGAAAGGACACCAATTTCGTTAGAATAAGGTATGGGATGGACATAGCTAAAGGCTCCAGCCACGGGGTCACTAATGGTGATTGTAGTGAGAAGATTTCCGCCCCACCAAATCCCGAGATTATATCCTACCAATGGAGTACCATTGACAAACTGCAGTGTACCTGAAAATGTCAGACTACCACCTAAGTACACTGTTGTGGAGCCCACAGCAGTTGTGATAGAAACCCTATAGATATCTATTAGTAGAGGGACTCGCGGCGACTCTCCAAATGTTGCATATCCAGCAGGGTCAATGTATGCCCATACCTCCCTGGAACCAATGAGACCAAGGTCATCAGGAATTGGATATAGATATGAAAACCTGCCACTGCCATCGGTCAGAAAATCAATAACAAAGGGACCGTTTCCTCCAAAATAGTCGCCCCAGTAAAAGTCAACAGGCGAGTTAGCATATGGAGTGCCATTGTCCCATGTCACTCTGCCAGTGATGTTCAGTACTTGATCCAAATAGATGGTTGTTGGTGTCACTGTGAACTCTGGCCAAAGATAACCAGGTGCAATTACTTCAATCTGCGGCAATGCAAACGAAGCATCGGTTATCCAAGGATATAGCGAGTTGAATTCAATAAACAAGTCATAGAAACCTGGTGGAAGAGTTCCAGGAATGTCCCAGCTCAGAGAGAACGAACCATCTGACGCTGTCACATCTGTGGCTCTAGTGGTTCCTAGAAGTGTCAGTTCAACTGTTGCACCAATATAGGGAGTGATAGGAAGTACGTACTCGAGATTTCCAGTAGCAACTACAGTTTCACCTAATCTGTACAAGACCACTGGGAGATTTACGCTAGTGAATGTTGTCTGCCACTGGTTTAATGTGAGGATATTATGGACTGATTCATTTGAAGCATGAAAGATTGTTCCAGCGTATACACCATAGACCTCAATACCGGTCCTGACGCTGTCCCAGCTCATTCCAGAGTAGTAAAGATCACCCTGACCAGTTCCATCTGTTATGATATTACCCAAGAATGGAAGAGGCAAAGTTCCATTGTTCCAATATATGGAAACTGTAGCACTTGATAGTGCAGTACTGTTGTGTGCAAAGTAAGCATATACATGAACAGTAAGTGTTTCATTTTGCATGACGGGATTTGGGTTGATTGTCACATCGAGATTGATTGCGTACTTTATCCGAGTGATATCAAAGAATGTGACCGTATCATTGTTCAGAGGGTTTGTACTAATGTATAAGGCTCGAAAGTAGATAATACCTTCATCATATGTTACAAAGCTAAGTGATGTAAGAAAGCCTCCAGTTGAATTCGTTGTTGAATTATCAAGATCAGCCCAACCAACACCATCCCAATATGAAAGATACACTGTTTCACCAGCTAAGGGTGGTGCACCTCCAAGATATGTGAGCACACCTTCAATATCGAAAAGTTGTTCATCAACGTAGAGTTGAGTTGGTGCTGAGATTGTTATCTCAAGGTAGTATCTTTGAAGCTGTATTTGAGGGGCTATTGAGCTGAATGCATCATCATAGATGGGAGTCCACGAAGTCCAGTTCACATAGACATCTATGAGTCCCGGATCATCCTGTGTTGGAGTACAGTTATAGAGCATCTGATAGTAACCAGTTGCATCAGTGGTCTTGGTGAAAAGGAAGGTTCCAGAAGCGTTGACCCAGTGGATATAGACTGTTTCAAACTGGATTGGGGTTCCATTTGAAAACTGGAGATTTCCATAAAGTAGAATGGTTTCATTCAGATAATAGAATGTGAAGTCTTCTTGAATCGAGATGAGTGTACCAGTGGCTTGAACATCGAGGGCTTCATGGAGAGACTCACCGTCATAGACCGTGTAGTATGGCGATGTGTAATTTGCCCAGATATATACCAGTTCAGTTGCCTGTCCAATTGGTATGGTGTATTGATAGAAATAGCCCCCTGTGGCATTGGTCATGTCACTTCCAATGTAGAAAACCCCAGTGCTGTTCTGCAACCAGAAGTTGACCCATTCATTAGCCATGTAATATAATGGAGCCTCTGGGAGAGTTAAATTACCCTGAATATCAACCGGTTGAAGAAGAAACACAGGATCAGGTGTGATGAAAATTGGGTCAAGAGAGACATCAAGTTTCTTCACATTTGTAAACAGATGCACAGATTCAGAGCTTGCTAGAGTAGGTTCAACTGATGTGAAGTTTGACCAGTACTCAATCGGACCTTCATCAGATTCGAGAACCGTGTAATTGAGTTCATAATAACCATCCAATGCAGTGAGTACAGTCCCCAAAAGAAAAGTTGACCCATTGTTCCAATAGATTTCAACCCAACGACCACCAATACCAGTGCCATTGGTCACATGAGTCAAGTATCCAGAGATTGTGAGATTCCAGCTAACATATAGTGGGTCTGGCAATCCCAAGATTGATAGTTGTGTGCCACTTGAGCCCACATTTACTGGAATAGAAACACTCCAATTTCCCTCAATCAATGACCATGGTGAACTCCAGTTTGCATACGCAAAATATGTGCCATCAGGCTGAGAGATAGGTATAACATAGCTCCACGAGAAACCTCCTGTGGAGTTCAAACTTTGTGTCGTATTGGCTTGAGTTGAGAAGAAGACTCCTACTTGTTGTCCCGTAGGTAGAACTGTGCCATTTAGCAGATAGGCAACGCCATCATAGTAGACTGTTCCGCCTGCAGAAACATCGGTTGGAAATACATACAGATCAAATCCCACACGTCCCCAGACTGTGACAGTGGAATTGTTACTTGATCGAGCTGGATTGAGTCGAGGAATACCATATTGGTCCCAGTCTCCAAGATACCATGACCAGACCTCATGAGACCCTACAGTCATACGTGAAAGGTCCATTGGGTCAACATAGATGTCTAGTTCGTAATAGCCATATTCGTCAATACTTGCATTTCCCATGAATGAGTTGTCCCAATAAATCCCAATGTTCCGATTATCATGATTTGAGCTGTTGACTGGGACTCCTCCTACCTTCATAGTTCCGTAGACATGAATAGTGTCCTCCCAAAATGCAAGGTGGGTGTCTATACCTTGACTCACGTTGAGTTGTCTTGTTTCGCTGAGAATAAACCCATTAGTTCCAATTGAGGGGGGTAGAAATGAATAGGGGTCTGGCGTTCCCACAGCATAGATAGATGTTCGATTTGTAATCGATAGCGTTGATGTAGTCCAAGTTGCTGAAATAATATGATAGTCTACAGATGACCCATCAGGAAACGTGTGCATGATATTTGCAATGGGGGGGTTGGGTAATTGTCCAATTGTTGCTGTTCCTATAAACACAGAGTCAGTTTCATCATAGAAAGTAATTCTTTCAGGGGTTGTGACTGGAACACCATCTATGGTAATTGCAGCGCTCAAACTGAATGGAACACCAATCTGTTCCCATGGTTGTCCATTGGTTGGCCAAACAAGAAGCTGTACATTTGGTAGAGGTGTGTTGGTTGGATCTTCACTACCGCCCATGTCACTTGGTAGCATTGCTGGGATGACTTGAATCCATTCACCCCCTGTCGGAGACCCTGACATTGGAATGAAGACCTCAGACCAGAAAGTCATGTGTCTGACTTTGAGCTCTCTATAACTGCTAGTTGGGTCTGGGTCACCAACCGCATATCCAAGTGCTAATCGTGCTGGGACACCCAAATATCGCATGAAGACACAATATGCAGTAGCAAAGTCCATAGGTAGACCGCCACCACGTTCGAGAAACCAGTCAGTCACCTCTTGGCCATCAGGTCTATCACTTAATGCAGCAGCATCTGTCCTGACTTCAAAAGTGCTCTGGAAATAGAGTT
>PJET01000039.1 GCA_002825515.1 Candidatus Thorarchaeota archaeon MP11T_1
TCCGCATAAGTGTTATCATGCAAACAGGATGAAATATCTCTTGTCGCAATCCTTTTGAAAGGAACTCCGTAGCAACAATGCGTCTTTTCAATGGTGGAGATTGTGTCAAGCTACATAGGACAACTTGGAAAAAAGTGGGGTGTCAGAGCCCCAAGACAATTATATCATATGCTAAAACTCCACCGAACTGCATTCAATACTATTCTCGATAATATGTTTGCTACTCTTGACGAAGTGAATGGTCGATTCACATTTCCAACAATCGCTGCGATAGCTAAGATGAAACCAGAACTGGTTCAAATGATTGCGAGAGAGGGACATGAGGTCGCAAGTCATGGATATAATCATGTGAGATATCCTACAATCTCTGCCCAAGCTAGGAAAGAGGATTTACTGCTGAGTCTTCAAGTCTTCAACAATCTAGGTATCAAAGTATCAGGATTCAGAGCACCATATGACAACTACACTGATGATATGCCAGAATTACTAGAGAAAACTAATCTCATTTGGGATGGAGGGTTTGGTTTTCGCCCTGAACATAGGGAGAAGACACATTTCTTCCGTGTTGTCATAAAGGGTCATGAGTCAAATGTAACTTTCATCCCATTGAATATGTGGAGTGATGACTATATGATAGACAGAAGGGGCATGGAACCAAAGACCATATCTAAAGTGTTGAAGAGAGAAGTGACAAGAATAGCACCCACTGAAGGAGTTATCATGTTTGACCTTCATCCAATCAGGATGGGACAGCGAAAGTATGTGGGATGCATAAAAGAAGTCATTGAGTATGCAAATAGTATTGGCGCGTGGTGTACAACTCCAACAGAGGCAGTAAAATACTGGAACGCTCACTCAAGGTGGAAAGGTGACAGTAAATTCTGTCTTCTACTAACTGGTGATATTGACAACTGGGTGTTCTCAGACTACTTGAGAAGAGTCTTGTGGCGAAGAAAATGGTGATTGAAAATGGGAAAACTACTCGGGAGATTCCTACGCATTCTTGCTTGGCTAGCACCAATTTACCAGTTCCGGGCTAGTGTCTATCGTAGGTGTGGTGTAAGGATTGGGAAGGGTGTCTATATGGGATATTTAGTCATGATTGATGGAGAATATCCCGATTATATAGAGATCCACGATTGGGCTAGTATTGGACCTGGTGTAAAGATCATGGCTCATTCAGGAGCAAGTCCCTATCACCAAAGAAGACGCATATTTCACGAGGGACCAAAGAAGGTTGTGATTGGTAAAGGAGCATGGCTAGCAGCGGGAGCAACTATTCTTCCAGGGGTCACTGTAGGAGAGGGAGCTATTGTAGCTGCGGGAGCTGTTGTGAGCAAAGATGTGCAGCCTTTATCACTTGTTGCAGGGAATCCAGCAAGGATGGTACAGAAGCTTGAACCAAAGAAAGACTAAGGAGAAAGTTTTGTAGATAGAACCTTCTTTATGTCACCCACAGTCCATAAATCAATGACCTCTTCGTCTTCGAAGAATATCTCAAACTCATTCTCAATCTCACTCACAATGACTAAATGAGCCATCGAGTCCCAGGCTTCGAAGTCTTTTCGACGAAGGTCATCAGTGATTGATTTTTTCTCCAGCAATAGGACTTTTGATAGAATTTCTAAGAGTTTTTCTTCAAAGTCTGTCATTGTTCTATTCCTCTTGTAGTTCAATCCAATCTGGGACTTCCACAGTATCAGTTTCAAGATTGAGTATCCATATTGTGCTATTATCCTCTGTTTCTGTGGTCATTCCAAAACCATGCCTTTCAAAGAGGTCTGCAGCAGGAGGGTTCTTCTTCGTTGGTATATACTCACCAATTATTCTCTTAGCTTTTGCTGCTCGGGCATCTTTGACGATTCTGGCAAGAAGAGCAGTTTCAGCTGACCGACCAATAACTCTACAGCTCATAAGGAAGGAGTCAATCCACCAGTCATTTTCCTTAATCCTCACTATGGCTACACCCACAACACCCTCATCACCGAATTTGTCAGATACCGCCATACTGTAAACAATCACATCTTTATCTTCACGAAACTGATGGACTTCCGCATCAGTGTATCTTCGTGTTGTGAGGTTGAATTGGTTTGTTTTGCCAATAAGTTGTACAACCCGGGGTGTATCAAAATCATTCACAGGTTGTATCTTAACCTTGAGATCTATCGTTCTGAGAAAGTCCTCAATAGACTCCGCACTCCGCTGAAGTGCCTCTCGTTTTCGCTTACCTGCATACATCTCACCTCTTTCAATGTCCTCTTTAGTAAGAGAGAGCACATCAAAGACATTCAGATTTTCCAATGTCTTTCGATAGAGTCGAGGATTCTTGGGTAAGTCTACAACCATGATTTCGGGATACGCTTGAGAAACTTGGGCTCGCTCGACTGGATTATCATCAAAAAAGACCATACTGTCAAGACCAATGTTGATCTCTTTTGCTAGTTCTGCAATATTTGCCGCCTTATTCTGCCAGTTAATCCTCATAGCAGCAAAATGCTCTTCCTTCAACACTTGATATGGATGCTCCTGAAACACTTTGATAGCGTCATTGTAATTGTTCTTGCTACAAACTGCAAGAATCACTCCACGATTGTACAGACTGAGGAGACCTCGTTGAAAGTCAACATATTCTATTCCAGGCGAGGTGTTGCTTAGTTTTATACCTTCAATACCATCCTCGCCAATAATCCCTCCCCAGAGTGTGTTGTCAAGGTCCAACACAATGCATTTCTTTGAACGTCCTTTCAGAGCACGGATATAACGGAGATATTCATCTGCTAGTACAGGAGTGAATTCCTCACTGAATGGTACTGAACCACGGTACCATGTATTCCAGTTGGTTATTCGAGATTTTCCAAAATCACTTGAGATTGAATCGAGATCCACAATGAAGACTCTATTACTCTTGATGAACCTCTCAATCAAGTCAATATTCGCATTGTCGAAAAACTGCTTTAGCCCAATTTTCTGTTTATTGTCTACTATCCCAAGAGGTGAGAAGACTGGAACGATGAAGTTGTTAGCTAGGATGATTGCAGAGGTGTTTTTCTCGAGGACCTCAATCACCGATGCGATATTATTGACAAGTTCTTTCTCAAGAGCCAATCTGTCTTTTTCGGAAGCCCTGATGAAGTTTACATTGAACAATTGATCTAGAACCGATAACGCATCCACAGATAATACTATGACATCGGGTTCTGTCTTGTGGAGGAGTGATTTCAGATCAAGAGCTTCTTGACGCCAAGTATTGAATCCTCCAACGAATGTGTGTACTAAGAATCCGTCTAATCTCGCTTTGATATCAAGGCAAGCCGCAAGAGGTTCGAGTGTGGTCGAACCAATAACAGCCAAGCTCAAGGAATCTTTCTCTTTTGAAACAGGAAGTTCAAGACCCTGTATCTTTTTGTAGGCACTCCACATGTTGAGATATGTTTGATTCTCTCGAACTGGTTGAAGTATGGCTTCAATATCCCGGTTTTGGTTTGTCATGAGACCTCACTCCTAGGCAGTATCTGATTCGCTGTTTTTTCAAGTATTCCTCGAATTTCGTTCACATCCTGAGAGTATGCTTCATGAACTGCAATTGCAACGGCCACCGCATGGCTTGATGAATGCGACAAACTTACGTAGATATCATGATTGCAAGCTTGATGAAGTTCGACATATGGTGCTCCATCCTGTTCACGCAAGATCTCGATATTTCTTAGTGTGACTCTGCAGTTTGAACTTGTTGCTTTAAAGACTGCTTCTTTTCCTGCGAATGTGGAGGCAAAATGAGGAGAGGGGTCTGAAAAACCAAGACAATATGCAAGTTCTCTCTCTGAGAATACACGATGATAGAAAGAAGACGCATCCTCAAGGTTTCGAAACCTGTCTATTTCTACTATATCAGTGCCGATAGATATATTGCGTCCACGTTCATCAATCAACATGTTTCAGTTTCGAGAGAACCCGCGGCTCTTATAATCATAATGACATGGCTAGGCAAGTTCCTCAGTATCTGGTTCAATTACCGCTGTGGACCAAGGATAGCGATCAAGAATACGTGCCATAAGACGGCTGACTTTTCTCTCCTCAGATGTTCCAGCATATGCAAGAAGAATCACTAATCCGCCCCTCGTGCGTTTGAACTTCTGGTACATTGTCTTAGTCGTGTTGATTGTGTCACATACAACCATGACCTCAGCTTGAGGGATATCCAGGTCTCTCTCTCCAACAGGGGACATCACAAGAACCCGAGTCTCTTCATTTTCACGAAATTCCTTGAGTACTTCTCCCTTGTTCCGAGTTTCACCAGTTATTGCGAGTACTCTAAGACCTGCTTTCTCAAGAACCTCTTTTGTCTGTGAGACCATCTCAAGATAGGATGTAAGAACCACAGTCTTCTGATACTTCAGTGCAATCTTCAATACTTGAGTAGTTTTGGAGGAGGTATTTGGTAAAGACTTTCTAAGTTCACTAACATTGAAGTAGTGGTTCAGGTATTTACTATGAAACATACGAAGGAATCTCTTCGGAGGCATTGCGTAGACATATTTGCGTAACATTAGAAGACCGGAGTATTGCCCTTTCAGTTCATCAGTGATTGGTAACCTCTCGAGCATGAGATGAACTCGTCGAGCATCTCCATCAATGAGATGAAGATTGTCATCTTCAGCTAATTCATTCATGATATCGGTTCTTGTGTTTCTAATCAGCTCGTCAATTACTTTTGACACCGCTCGAATTTTAGAGTCATTTACTGTGCTGACAGTAAGAAATGTTGGTTCAAGATAATCTTCCACATCAGTATCATAGAGATCTTCCATAGTGATTAGTTCAGCACCAGGGAAGAATTGCTTCAATGTGTCGAGTTCTTTTCGAATTTCGACCTGTGAATCGTTGAAGACTGCATGATCATCACGGAGAGTTCCACTCATTCCTATGAGCCACTTTCCTTCTAAGTTCATGAGAAGCATGGGCCAAGGAAAGATTATAGCTGTTCGTGTGCCAGTTCGTCGAACTAGAGTATCGACCTCATTTATGAGCACAATTTCAAATGGTTCGAGTAGTGAAGGATCCTTGTTGTACATCCCAGCAAGTATTTGCGGAGTTGCTACGATGACTCGTTTTTCCCGAACTACGGCGGGACGCCGTCCCGAAGGCACCCTGGACGAGAGCTCTCCAAGATCATCGTCAAGTCCTCCATACTCACCTTTGAGATAGTCAACAGTTTCAGCTAGTGATGAAGAGGAGTGTACAACGATGATGATTTTAGAGTCCGGAAACTTTTCTGCTACAAGTTGATGCGTGATGAAGCGTTTTCCAAGACCACAGTCTAGCTCCAAAAGTAACGGGGTACCCACTTTCTTTCCCACTGCCTCGAGAATATGTGTCTGGTAACCTCTTGGAGTGTACTTGGTCTTTGACATTGCAGCCTCACGTCTATCTAAGACGTTATGAACCCATCTAATAATCTCTTGAAGCCTACTTGTCTACCTTCATAATTGCATCAATCTTCTCAATGAACTCGTCGTATGGTAGTCTCCAACTTTCTGATTCTTGACTGTACATGTCAATTAAGTGACAGTATCCCTTGTGAGTTCCCTGCAGAAGAAATTGAACGAATATCTCATCAGTATACTCTCTCAGAGATCGTAAGTGCGAAAGGAGAGAGTTGGTTTCAGTTGATGGAATATAGACTTGTACAAAGAAATGGCTACTGCTCTCCATCGTGATCTGGTGATAGAAAGGAAGCTTATCGAGCCAAAACAGAAGTTTACGAGCTTCTTTTGACTTGAAGAAACAAATGACTGTCATAGCAGATTCAAAAGGCGACAAGGACAGTTTGAAACCTCTAATAATACCGGACTCCTCAAGTTTTTTCACTCGATTGTGGACTTGAGGTTGTGACAGGTCTAATATCTTCCCCAACTCTCGCAGTGTAATTTCTGGATTTTCCACCATGTGTCGTAATATCAGAGTGTCCTTTGCGTCAAAGCTGACCATCTGTGGGAACTCTTCCATCTTGAGTTCAATCTCCTTCTTCTTTGCCATTATCTTGGGAAGATTTACTGCCCACTCTTGCCAGTCCCACGACTCAATCTCTGCAAATTTTGCCTCGCTTCGTTGATAGTCTACTACATCGAACAGGTAATAGTCTTCAATCAGTCCGCGCTTTTTTAACTCCGCTGCAAGATCGGGTATCATCCTTGGTGTGTTGATTGAATAGACAGTATAAATTAGGTATCCCTCGTATCTTCCATATGTAGGAGCATAGTAATAGAACACAGAGAGATCATCCAGAACCTTCTTGAGCTTTGACTCGGTAGCGGGATTACTTTTTGCTACAATGACATATTCGGCTAAACCGAGCTTCCGCTCATGCGTCTGAACTTTTGCCTTGCAGATAATACCCTTATCTTTTAATTTTGAAATCCTATAACGAATAGTTCTTCCTGGTTCATTCAGCCTATCACTGAGTTCTCGCGTTGATACTTTTGTTCCAAGCTCTTCGAGCGCTAGAAGGATTTTCTGGTCTAAGTCGTCAAGAGAAGTTTTGAGAGACATTGTGTGATCACGCATCCATGCGCATTACGTTAATCGATACACTTATAGTTTGGCAAATGCCTTTAAAAGTCATTCTACCAGTACATGATTTAATGCCGAATTTTTGGCATATCGCTGGTTTATTATTTGCTAAAATATAACCCTAAGGTTCGGCAACATTTATATACAAATGTATGCCAAAAATTAAATAGGTGTTAAAAAATTGGCATTCGCAAAACTAAGGAAAAAACTTGAACCTGAACCTGATCTGAAGGAGCTTCACAGACTTAAGTCACAAGTACGTTCTGATGTTTACAGGACTTCCTTCCACAGGTAGAAACCATGTCATTAATCTCAAAAGAGAGAGATACTGGTTGTGAGTATAGCACAACCATTCTCCCTCTTTTGTGATTGCAAGTATTGAAGTGATTGGATTGATTGCAAAAGCAATAAACAGCTTCGGTAAAATTGTCATTGAGGTGTCAGTGCCTGATAGGATTGGGAGAAGAAAGCTTGAAGAATACAAGGATGACTCAATCGAACTCCGTCGTTATCTTGCTGCTGAGGTTGCCCATAAGCAGTTCGAAATACATAAAGAGAGGGCATTGACAGATGTACATCGCGCAGGCTTTATGAGATGAATTGGCTCATCTACTCATATTCATTCTTTATCATATCTTCTTGAATACTTTTGCTAACGAGGGTCCTTTTACGTGCATATTGAACTCGTAGAAGTGACCAAAAGGTACTATATGGACATCAAACGCACGCTCTTGAAGTTTGGCAGATACATCTTCGATTAATGAATCAGCAAACTCAGAATCCGATTTACTGTCGTCAAGATGGGCAAACGAATGCAATGTTATTCTATTGCATTCAATCTTCTGCGCGAGCCACCGAATATTCTTCACCATCTTTCTGAGAACACCAGTCCTAGTCTCCTCATCCTCTTTTTCTGAGTGAATCCAAACATGCAAAGACTCACCAATCTCTGTTCGATCTTCAGAATTGGACTCGTTTAGACTGTACCAGAAACTTTCCAAGTGAAGCATTAACAGACGCAATCTATTCACCGTTGATAGCTCATCTAAAATCGTTCACCATTTGAAGGGATTGTTGTTCCTTCCTCATCTTCTTCATCATTTTCTGCTATCTTCTCAATCTTCTCAAAGATAACTGTAGGTCCTCCAATTGGTTGGTGCAGCTCTTCAGCCAAATAGGGAGGCCCTCTTGGAATAGCTTTACCATGAACCCATATTGTGTTTGAAGGGATGATCTTATCCTTGGGAACAACAGAGTTTGCGCCCACGATTACATTATCACCAATATCAGCGCCTGGTAGAATTACAGCATTTGCACCAACTGTGACATTGTTGCCAAGCCGTACTGTCTTCAGGTAGAGTCGTCTACCTTCATACACATGACCACTCATAATGGCATCATAGCCAAAGAAGCAATTATCGCCAATAATTGTCCTTTCAGGGTTGAAGAGTCGTCCATTACCTACAATGGAGTTCTGGCCAATCTTTGCTCCAAAGGCTTGGTGACGTGGTTTAGTATCGAAGAATATGCTGAAGAATCCGGCAAAGTATGGATATAGGATATAGTAGACCTCAAAGTACTCATAGAGTAACCAAGCTTCCGATTCTGCTTCATAATAGCCATCCTCAAGGAATGGCATACCCTTCTGTGAAAGCTTAAAGAAAGCCATTAGAAAAGCGAGAAAAACCCCATAGCAAATTAGAGCAAGGGGAACAAAAAGCACTATCAACCACCAATAATCTAGAGCAAATCCTGGAATCCATTGAGAGAAGTTTTCGATGACAAAATTGTGAATGAACGAGAAAGGCCAGATCGTGTCAAGGAAAGTGGTGAAATTCTGAACAACAATTGCGAAAAGAATGATTGCAGGAATAGCAGCTAAAGTAAGACTGAGTATTATGGAAATTATAAGATACATCGAGTAAGCTATGGATCTGGCTTTCATTATTTACCCTGCCAAAGGTTTTCAAGGGTTGTTGATTTTACTTTGTATTATAACTATATGGCTATGAAAAGACCACTCAGAAAGAGATATAGATACTTCATTGAGGTCTTGAGTAACGCTACGGAGCTTCTGAATATGACCTATGATGTGATTATCGCTGGGACTGGACCTGCAGGACTTATGACTGCAGAGTGGACAGCCAAATACGGTCTCAAGACATTAGTCCTAGAGAAACGCAAGAGTGTTACACACTCGCTCATGGGTGAATTGGTCACTGATAAAGCCTTGAAATTCCTGCGAGTCAGATCAGACTCAGAGTACATAGGGAATAAGTACAGTTCAATCGTTGGAGAGAGTTTAGATACTGGAGCCAATATTGTCGTAGATCGAAGTCTGCTTGGTAATTCATATCTTTTCGATGAGGACAAATGTCAGGAACTCATGCGAGATCGGGCACTCTCAGATGATGCAGAGTTCAGATATAAATCACGAGTGAATTCGGTCATCAAAGAAAACAGTTCTGTAGTGGGCGTGAAGTACAACGAGACTGGCGAGGAACTTGGTAGCTTGACTGTTGGTGCTGATGGTTCATTCAGTCGCATTTCAGAAACAGCGGGTTTCAAGCATCCAAAATGGTTACTCAGCTATGGGTATAGATTCAAGCTCACAAACTGTAAAGGTATAGACCCTGATGTGGCATATTTCTTCGTTGGGAAAGATGTTGGTCTTGGATATCTCTGGTTGTATCCGAGATCTGAAACCGAAATCAATCTTGGAATAGGTCGTGTGCCCTCATCAAAAGCAAACTGGCAAGCACTCCCCCCGATGCAAGATGTCCTTCGAAAATACATGAAGACTCACCCTGAAACACAAAATGCAAAGATAGCGTCCGTGAACGGTGGTGTTGTTCCCTGCGCAGGCATCATTCCAAAATTCACTGATGCTGGAGTTGCGTTATGTGGTAACTCAGCAGGACAGGTATCATCAATTGTTGGCGGCGGAGTCACGACTTGTTTTCATGCGGGTCAAGTCCTCGCTAAGCATGCAAAGCGTATGGCTGATTCAGGAGATTTCTCAAAGCAGAGCGTCAAGCAGTACGAAAAAGAGTACAGAAAGACCAAATTGGCCTCGAATATCAAAAATACTGGCAAGGGAATGTGGGCGGTTTCAAAATATTCAATGTTCAACGACCCAATAGCTGCTGCAGAAATCGTATTGAGTCACCTCGATGCTAGAACTTTGAACGAACTGATTCAGGGTCATGCAAGTGTAGGCACCCTGATGACTCTTATGACAGACTTCTTACCAATGGTTGCGAAGATTGGAGTAGGATATCTTCGAGCAATGGCTGTGAGCGGTCTTTAAAAAAAGTGAGAGAGAATCGCGGAGAGGAAGCAGGGGACACCCCCCCGCGCCACCCTGCTTCGTGGCCGATGGGTTCCACCGGCATGCCCTGTATCATGCCCGTTGTGGATTACCGTGAAGCATCCACCCGGAGTTAGCAGCGGACAGCTGCTAATAAAATGTATAACTAAGTGCATATATATATCGTGTGGTTGTATACAGTCATAAAGTTAGTAAACCAATGATTTTGACGGACACTCATGAGTGAGTAAAGAGGAATAGCGAATGCCGAAAGATGATGCAATCACTAAAGCGCTTGAATTGTGTGGATTCATGATTGGTGACAAACAGGAGTCTAGGTCAATGAATCTACTAAGTGTCATTCTTAAAATTCAGACAGACCCACCAATTCCACTGAGATTTTCAGAGATCTATGACCAGTTGGCAATAGAGGACCCTAAAACTAGGCTGTCAAAAGCATGGGTCCATAGGGTCCTCAAATCTTTGGTAGAATCACAGCTTGTACGTTTGGAGAATCCAGGAGCTCACCGCAAGAGGTACATTGCAGATGTGAATACTGTGATGGCAGGTCTTGAGCAGTTGAAAAGCAACCGTATTCGTGAGCTCGAGTATCAAAAACATGAGATCGATAATGTCCTTGAAGAGGTAAGGAATCTTGAATGTGGTGTCCTTGCACAAGATTTTGTCCATAAAATTACAGGGGCTCAACAAAAAATAAGCTCAAGAATTGTTCGAGGAGTTGATGAGCTTCACAGAGTGTTAAAATTCAACATGCTTGATGTAGCTAAGCGGGGAGATGTGATTAGAGCTACAGCTCTGTGGCTAGGTCCTTTCGTGGAAGGAGCAACGGAGCGAACAATGAAGTTCGTTGAAACCGCTGAAAGAGGAGTCGACGTGAGGTATTTGATATCAACTGAAGTATTCAGGATTGAAGAGTTGGCTCCAGATGTTACTTTCAACATCGAAGAGGCAATGAAAGTGATACAATATATTGGTGAGCTCAGGAAAAGCGGAGTGAAGTTTGATGTTCGCATCTATCAAGGACCGAAGACATACAACCAAGTAAGTATCAACAATGAGAACATGGCGCTAATAATCGCTGAGGAGCCTGTTACTGCTACTTGGATAACACGAGACTTCAATCCAGATCTAATTGATAATGCAGTTAAAGCCTTTGACAGAGATTGGAAAAGGTCGAAATCATTTTTTGAAATGACTCCAAAGGATTTACAATCATTCACTTCAGAGCCCGGAGAACTAATTAGTAAGATAACAAGTAGAAATGGAGAAGTAAAATCAAACTGATGGGGGTATTGAGGGTGGGAACGGAGTTATTTTATGAGGAAATGCTTGGAGTAGTGGGTCTAGACACATCAAAAAAGGACATGGTGATTTTAGGAGCTCTTCTGAAAGCTCAAGGAGAACCTGCAGATTATATCGACTTTGAAACACTGCGAGAACAACTTGCCAAAGATGAAGGATCAAGACGGGGAAAAGACCCCCTAATTTATCGAAGTCTGTCTTGGCTTGAAAAAGAGGGATTTGTGAAGATTGACAGTAGTGGTCATAAACATGGTTACAACTCTAGTATTGCAATAATCGAACGAGCATTGGAGAGAATTGTAAGTCAACATATTGTGACTATGCAAAAAAATCTGAAGCAGATTGACTCCAAAGTAAATGTTCTCTCAGAGATAAACTCAGAAGCTTTGGCATCCGGATTAATAGACTTGGTAGCAGGAACAAGTAAGATTGAGAAACCAATCTTTGCACAAGGCATAGATAACATTCTGAACTTGCTAGATGATAAGGTGTATAAAGGTCTCAAGAAGGGGGATGTGGTTAGGATAAAACTTGAGTGGTTGTCTCAGGGAGATTATTTGAATGCAAGAAGAGTTTTGAATGCTGAGAAGCTACTCAAAAAAGGAGTAGAATTTCGAGCCCTGGATCACAATAGGGGTGAGAAGAAGCTTCGGAAAGATGTTCGAAGATCCATTATCAACTGGAGAAAAGAATTCGATACGGTTGGATATAGGGTCTTCCCCAGGAAGGATGCGACCTATCAATTTGTATCTCGAAACACTGAAGGTATAGTGCTTGTGGTTTCCGAGAGCCCCCTATCCGCTACATGGTTGCCAAAAGTCGTAAACCCAGAGTTAGTAGATAACGCTATTGAGAGTTTCGATAGTGATTATAATTTGGGAACTGACATCTTAGACTTTCAGGGGTGAGCAAGGTGAGTATTAAGAAGTACCAGAAGATTCTCGAATACCTTGGAGTTGATATATCCTCGAGCGAAATGCAAGTATTTCAAGCGGTTCTCATAGCTGCGGGGGGTACTAGCAGATATGTAAATTACAAGGAGATAGTGGATAAGCTAGAGGAAATAGCCAACAAAAGGTTCACAAAAGCCTACATCTATCGACGGTTAAATGATTTGGAAGAACAAGGGTTCATTACAATCGACACAATACATACCCCCAGAACATATTCAATATCAGAATCAGGTGTCGCGAAAGCTCTTGAAGCAAAACGAAGGGAAAAACTCTCTGAGAGTCTTACAAAAAGACAGGATGTGACAACGAAACTCAATCGACTCAAATCAGTCAAGAGTCAAGACCTCGCACTAGAGTTGCACAAACAATTGGTGGGAGGATATTCAATCGACAAATCACTGGTAATTGAAGGAATTGAAAATGTTAGAAGCACAATTATTCGAGAGTTTGCGGATGAAGCAAAAGAAGGTGACCGTATCAGAATTCTAGGTCATGCAAGCACTCTTGCAGAGGGTCTTGGTCCTGGGGGCATTACTGAGCTGAAGTTAATCCAGTCTGGTTTTAGAGGTGTGAAAGTCCAAGGTCTTCTAACTCCAGTTACGCAAGAAAATCTTGATGTAAATCTGATGGCAGGTCATTTGACTCCGATGGTGGAGGTCTTCGAGCAGGTGGCAAAAACAGGCAACATCCAACTGAAATTGACACGTGAGCCCATTAAGACATACAGAATAGTCTGTTTCAATGAAGACAAAATGCTTCTCTATCTCACACATGCAAAAGAATCAGATATTGCAGCCCTAATCCATCAGGAAGATAACCCGGGACTCATAAATGACGCAATCAAAACCTTTGACGAGCTATGGGAATCAAGTATCGATGTGCTTGACATAGTGAAACAAATATTGCGGAAGAACGCAGTCTAAGATTCAGATATCCACTCTTTGTTCTTTGATAGAGTCACAAAGATATCATCACACACTGCTTGAAAGTCTTCATAGAGCCCATACTCCCCACCTGCGGCATATGGATGTCCACCACCATTGAACAATTTAGCTGCAGCATTACACAACACACCATCAGACCCCCTTCTGAATCCAAGCATCCCACCCTGGCTAAGTGAAAGTAAGAGGTCTGCAACTTTCAACTCAGGGTCGATTGAAGTAAGAATCTCTGGGTCTGAAGCAAAAGTCCCCATGTCAGTGGAGGTGAGACCACTTGGAATCTCAACTACGCGAACGAGCTTTCCATGGATAATCTGATCACTATGACCAGCTAGAGCTTTCTTCATCTTCTTCGTCTTCTCTTTTCGATAATGATCAACACGTTGGTCAAGAAGCATGTCTTTGAATTTGCGAGCGTCTTTATCCCAGACACCATCCATCCCGTTCTCAGCTAGCTTCGTGAGAACTGGATATAGGGCATCAGTAACATCTTCCTTCTTGTCGATTGCTCCGAAACGAATAACACTAACTGCATCAGTGAGCGCAGTGGCTGCATCAATCTCTCTAAGATTGAAATCTGTATCATGTGCTATATTTGCCAATTCTATGGAAATCTCATCACGTGGCATGAGTACTTTATGTGTAATCTCGGCTGCACAAAATTCGTGATTAACTTTCAGAACTGGATTATTTCCAAGCGAGAGAATCATCTTTATTGATCTATCAGACCAATGATGATGGTCTAACCAAACAACTCGGCAGCCTTGAGCTATTGCTCTTGTGAGTCCAGTTTCAACAACATTGATTATTGTATCATCCATTCCAAGGTCGGTAATAATGATTAGAGTGTCACGTTGTTTTCCAATGAAAGAAAACACCTGCTCAAATGAACCATAATCGGTAAGAATGACCTTGAATTCGAGATCCTTCGCTTTAGCATATCTCCACACAATAGCAGCTGAATTTAACCCATCCACGTCTTTATCGTGTGAAATGGAGAGGAGTGATGATATCCTCTTAGTCTTTTGCTCGCTTTCTCGTTCTTCAGGCATATAGACTCATTCAAACGAATTGGAAGTGGGCCTATTTTATCTTCCCGTAAGGTATTCAGAGTAAAAATATGAAGTCGAAAGTGTTTTGTGATGCTCAGAAGCTGATAATCTGCGAGGGATTGAATGAGCAAATCCAAGCACAACACCATCATGAGTGGCAATGAAGCTATAGCAAGAGGTGCTATAGAGGCAGGTATAGGACTCTGTGCATCCTATCCAGGAACCCCTTCAACTGAAATAGCTATGAACCTCTTCGAGGTGGCTGCAGAGCTGGACATGCACGTCGAGTGGTCGACAAATGAGAAAGTAGCGATGGAGGTTGCTGCTGCTGCAAGTTGGGTTGGAGTTCCTGCCATTTGTTCCATGAAGTCTCTTGGTCTTAATGTTGCCTCAGATTTTCTGTTAAATCTAAATCTTTCAGGATCAGGAAAAGGGGGACTTGTGATTGTTGTGTGTGATGACCCGCGAGGGCACAGCTCAAGCAATGAACAAGACTCTAGATTTTTTGCAAAAGCAGCTAAAATTCCACTCTTAGAACCATCAAACCATCAAGAGGCAAAAGACATCACGATAGAGGCATTTAGAATATCGAAAAAATACCAGATTCCAGTACTCGTTAGAAGCACGACCAGACTTTCACATTCTAGAGGATTGGTAAGTGTTGGAAGGGTATCCTCGAGAACAAAGAAAGTAAATGGTATGCAGGAGAAGCTGTACAATATACCCTCTCCGCATCTAAGGCATAGAGATCTTCTAGAAAAAATGGAAAAAGTAGCAGAGGTGTTTGAAGAGTCGGAATTTAATCATGATAGGAAAATTGAGAACTCGAGCCTCTTGGTTATTTCAAGTGGTATAAGTTCCCTTTATTCACAAGAAGCGATTCAATCTCTGGAATCACAAAAAATTAGTCATATGAATTTGGGTACTACCAATCCTCTGCCAAAGAGAAGAATTATTGAACTTCTCAAAGGTGTGAAGCGTGTTCTTTTCGTTGAGGAAAATGACCCATTCCTGGAAGAGGGAATCAGATCACTTTCTGCTGAGTTAAAGAAAACCCCAGAATTCTTTGGAAAAATGACCGGACATATTCCCAATTATGGAGAAATGAACACCGATGTGGTGTTGAATGCACTCTTGGCTCTAGTTGGGCAAGGCAAGAAGAGAGTAGGAGAGCAAGTGGGTAATTTTGCCGACTTGTTAATTGATAGACCTCTAGCGTTCTGTGCAGGATGTACACATCGAAATTTCTACTGGTCTATACGGACTGTGAAGAAACGACTTGGCGGCAAACTCGTCGTAGCAGGTGACATCGGGTGTTATTCTCTTGGAATATTCTATGATGAAGCAATGGACACGATGCATGCCATGGGTTCGGGCATAGGTGTTGGAAGTGGACTTGGCCAGCTCCAAAGGTTTGGATTTGATTCCAAGGTAGTATCGGTCGCAGGTGACTCGACCTTTTTCCATGCGTGTATGCCGGGACTCATCAATGCCAGACATAAGAATGCAGACCTCACATTTGCAATCCTTGATAATGCAACTACTGCAATGACTGGCTATCAAGTTCATCCAGGTTCGAAAATTCAGGATGAAAACTTACAGAGAGTTCGGATAGAGAGTCTCGTCAAAGCAGTGGAACCAGACTTTTTCACCACAGGAGAGGCGACAGATATCAAATCCATGACGAGTCTACTGCACTCAACGGTACAAAAGAAGGGGCTGAAAGTGCTCTTATTGAATAGTGTATGTAGACTTGAGGAAGTCAAGAGGAAACCAGGATTCATTGGTGCAACATCAGTTAAGATAGATCAAGGTCTGTGTAGAGGTGAAAAGTGTAAAATATGTGTAGCAGACTTTGGATGCCCTGCACTGACTTGGAACCCTGAAACAGACTATCCTGACATATTGAAGCATGTGTGTGTCCAGTGTGGGGCATGTATTGCGATTTGCCCTCATAATGCTATAGTGGAGGATGGGTGAAATGAGAGAGCCCTACTCCATTTTGGTTGTTGGTGTCGGAGGACAAGGTAACCTCGTTTGTGGGAGAGTCATAGCAGAAGCCTCAGTGAAACAGGGTCTACGACCCATTGTCGGAGACACCTTCGGAGCGTCACGCAGAGGTGGTAGTGTGGTGACCCATATTAGGATTGGAACTCAGGACTGGGGACCTCTAGTACCAAAAGGTACCGCCGACATTCTTCTTGGTCTTGAACCAGTAGAAGCTCTCCGTACTGCTTTGCGATATGCAGGCGACAAAACCATCGCAATCGTAAGTATGATGCCTGTACCGCCCTCGAATGTTACCTCTGGAAATATGAAATATCCAGAGATAAATGAGATCAGGAAAGCACTCGAGTCTATTTGTCAGGAAGTGTATATTCTGGATACCGAACCAGTTCTGAAGAAGATGGGTTCAACAAGGATTCTGAACTCATACATGATTGGTGCATTCTCTGCAATAGAGAGTATACCACTTGATCCCAAGAACTTGAAGCGAGCAATCTCAGACATTCTGGACTCGGAAAAGGACATGACTGCGTTCAACGAAGGCGAAAGAGCCTTGCAAGACAAGAGAACATGATATTGCTTCCGTTTTCCTTAAGTATCGGTTTGAAAGTGAAAAACCTCACGTGGAATTGGGAGTAATTGACTACATTGAAGCGTAATAAGAAACGAAAGACGATAGATGATGTATCGATTAATTCACTATTTGACGATTTTGTAGACACTGAAGTCAAACCTGAAATGAAACCAGCAGAGGACCCCTGGAGTGAAGAATACCTTACTAGCCTTTACAAGAAAGAAGCTAGAAGGAAAATCGAGAAGTATAGGAAACCTAGATATACCGCTACGGAGGCACCTGTAGCCAAATCAGAACAACCAATCGTATCAGAGAAATCATCTCAGATGAGGAAATGTCAGACATGTTATTATAGCAACAAGACTCGCAAAGTGAGTGGTTCTTGGTGGTGTCAATGCACAAACCCTGGGCGTTCTATTGAGAGCGAAGTACAGATGCGGTCATGGGTAAAGAGTCAACTGAATCTCCCTTGCTGGAAATTGCCTGATTGAGAGATTCACATTCTCGACTTCTTGTCTTCCTGGTGCTTGCGCGCCTCACGCCACATGACCTCAGCAAGCACTGTGAACATGTCAGCTACACCCTCACCAGTCTTCGCAGATGACTCCATGTACAGGAACCCTTGATCTTCAGCCCAGCGCTTTGCCTCATCAGAAGGCACAGCACGGTCGGGTAGATCTGTCTTGTTGCCAACGCAGACTATGGGTACACGCACTCCTATGGACTCATCAGCCTCTTGAACCCACTTGGATAGTTCAGTGAAGGAACGGCGTCGCGTAACGTCAAACACTATGATGATACCCGCTGCACCAGAGTAGTACATCTTCCGCACTGCTTTGAATCGTGCTTGTCCGGCTACGTCCCACGCCTGCAGCTTGATACCTGTAGAGTACTCTTTCTCTGGTGGTGAGATGTGTGTGAGTTTGACAGCGAACTGACTACCAATTGTTGTCTTATAGTCACGCTCGAAGACACCAGTCACGTATCGATTGACGAGAGTTGTCTTTCCGACAGCACCTTCTCCAATGACCATTGTTTTGAATAGGAACTGATAAGAATCTGCAGCGGTTCCTGGCTGTGGAGGTTTTGGTCTTCTGCACCGTATCTCTGATACTAGTTGGCTCTCGACATCAGATACTACCGCGGTCGTCACTGTTTCTTCAGGAGTTGGCTCAGCAGCGAGGGCTTCAATATCATCAATCTCCGCCATTGCAGCACTGCTTTCATCAGCACCAAAAAGCTGGTCGAGAAGTTCTTCTGCAGCTTTTAGTGAGTCAGCGCTATCTTGAGCCATTGTTGTATGCAAGATCTCAGATGCTTTGTCCCGTACTTCACCTGTTGCAAACCCAGTGCCAACTACAGGTCCGAATGGAGTTTCTTCGGTCACCACTGGGGGTTCATATGTTTCGGTGGGTTCTACAGGCACAGGTGCTATTGCTGCAGGAGCTGCTGTGGCTGCACCTTTTTCGACAAGGATGGCAGTCTCTGGTGTAGTCACTTGTCTGACCTTACCACTAGCGTCAGTCCACATTAGAACGATGGGTCTAACAATCACAGTACCCTCTTCTTTTGGTATTAATTTGACTTCCACGCATTTACTCTCTCCTGGAGCAAGGTCAAAGCGTAGTTGCTGTGGATCGACCTCCATGTGGTCTTTGGGGAACCAATAGATTTTACCTGATACACCATTGATTTGCTGGTCACTAACATTATAGACTGTTACTTTGCCTCTAAGTTCTGCACCAGTCTTGGTTTCTGGACTCACCTCTAATGTTGGGATAATCTTGTAGAGACCCTCAAGGACTTTCAAGGGGCCGTCAGAAACACCTACTTGAACCTCTTTTCGACCATCACCGCCAGCATCGCCAACATTGATGGAGAGAATCTTCTTCCCAATGTCAACTGACGCCAGCTGATTAAGGTCAGCCATTTGAAGACTGTAGAAGTTAATCTTGAAATCAGAGGTAGCTACAACAATCTCATCTTGGTGGTCAGCATTCAATTCTTCAATCCTAATTGATAATGCTTTCACATTTTCAAGTTTGGAGAATAGATCCAGCTTGCTCTCTTCATTTCGATAAATACGAATTGAACCATCATGAGTGACAACACCCAACTCCATCTTCCTGTCACCAAGTACATCACCTGCAGCGACAGAGATCACAGGACTTGGTAATTCAATGACTTCTATCTGTTCCACAGAATGATCGCGAACCTTGAAGACTCTTAGAGTGCGGTCTCTATTTCCTGTGACTATCTCCTCGATCTCGTCACCTATTACATCACACGTACCAATCGCAATGGGCATGTCATCGAGTTTATGGTTCACAAACTGTGTGATTTTGTTCGCAGTGTCCATTTGGAGAATTCGTAGCGTGGAATCACTCCCGCCAACAAGGATTTCATTCTTCTCATCACCAGTAACATCGGTGACATGAACAGTTGTGACAAAACGATCAACAGGAAATTGAGCTAGGAGTTCCAGCTGACCACTAGGAGCATATCGATACACTTGGATTGTTCCAGCCTCGCCCGGTTTCTCTCCAGGGCCTATTGCACGCCCAATTACAAGTTCCATTTGTCCATCATTATTTGCATCTGCAATCTTGATGGAAAGAATACTACCACCAACATCATGTTGTGCAAGAAATGCGATTTCGCTCTTGTTGGCATCGTAGAGACGTAGAACTCCGTCACGACCACCAGTGCATAGTTCAGCTGTCCCATTACCAGTTACATCTCCAACTGCAATAGCGCTCGTACTCTCGTCATCTTCTATCTCGAACAATACTTTTGGTGAACCCAAGTCAGCAACCTTCCTGTTGATATTGGCATCAATGGTATTGACTATATTTTGATGTGCCTATTACAACTATTGAATGAATCAGGTGCCTTTTTTTACTTTGTTGGGTCAGCCTCTTATCATTCAATGGCTTGTCAAGAGCACAGCATTTAACAGATTAAGAGTTTTTGTTCTCTTGATTCAAAAAATGCCTAAACTTTCAGTTCGAAATCTCTCAAAGTCCTATCCAAATGGGAATTCAGAAGAAATCGAGGTGCTTGACAATATCTCATTTGATGTGCATGAGGGGGAATTGTTAGGCATTGTTGGACCTAGCGGATGTGGAAAGACGACTCTATTGAAGATAATTGCAGGACTACTAGAAGCTGATGAAGGACAGGTCTTCATAGATAGTGAAGAGGTGCGTCCAGGACATAATCGGGTGGGGTACATATTTCAGCAAGAGTCACTTTTTCCATGGAGAACAGTCAAACAGAACATTCAGTTCGGACTTGAGATTGGTAAGTTTGACAAGTCTGATATGAGCGCCAGAATAAAGGAAATAATCGAAATTGTGGGAATGGAAGGTCTTGAAGACAACTATCCACACGAGATATCAGGTGGTCAAGCAAGAAAAATAGAGATGGCTCGTAGTTTAGTTGTGTCACCTGACATTTTGGTTGCTGATGAGGCATTTTCGAATCTCGATGCGCAAACAAGAAACTATCTTCAAGAGGAGTTTCTTCGGATCCAACAAAGAACAGGTTCAACAATCATTTTTGTATCACACAACGTTGATGAAGCTGTTTTCATGTCCGACCGAATTTTGGTTCTAAGTAATATTCCTGCAAAAATTCTGATTGAATACGCGGTTGATATACCAAAACCAAGAATAAGAACATCACAGGAATGCTTGGCATATAGAAGTGATATTCTTGGTCTTCTTAAAGTAGAGCAAGAGAAAGCAATGAGTCGTGCTAGACAGTAACAGTCTGCCTCCATTTGAGCAAACGTTTCTCTATGAAGAGAAAGAAATAGCTGAACAGGAACCCAATCAAGCCTATCATCAACATACTGATGATTACTGCACCTGTCCTTCCGACTTGCCACATAATCAGAACGAGATAACCAAGCCCAAGCCCTCCTCCAATCATCTCAGCTGCTACGAGACACATCCACCCAATCCCAAAACCAATTCTAAATCCTGCAAATATCTCGGGTCCTGCTGATGGAATGACAATCTTCCTTAGAATCTCTCCTTCACTTGCTCCGAATGTCTTTGCCACATCAATATGAACTGGCTCAGTCCGTTTTACTCCGGTTGTAGTGTTGATCAGAATTGGAAAGAAAGCACCCACCCATATTATGAAGACCTGAGCACCAAGCAGATTGCGTGAGAACATGAGAATTGCAAGGGGGATCCAAGCAATCGGAGGAATTGGACGCATTGCTTCTACAACTGGGTTGAGGATTGAATCTACGATTCGATATCTCCCAATAGCCATTCCTAGCGGAACAGCTGTAAGGATAGCTAAAGCAAATCCAATTACAACTCTGAACAAGCTCAAGCTGACATGATCAATTAGAAAATACCCCTCACTGTCTCCCTCCATTACTAGTCTTACAAAGGCTTCAATCACCTCTGTAAGAGAAGACCGGGCGAGTTCAGCTATCAGATACCATAGCACGATTAGAACAATTATAGGGACCGCAATTTTCAGAAGAATGAATTCAGCTACTGAAGTTAGAGACCAACGAGACTCTGAATCAACTTCAGGCTGTAGGTCTTCTTGGTTTCCTTTCACTACCTCAGTCATTCTCCTCAATCATGCCAGATTAAGTACTGCTTTTCTGTCTGTCGCTTCTAACAACAGAGGAGTGATTCCTCAATATAGGTCTGGTTGATGAACCCATCAAGGAAATCCGGAATACTTGGAGGAATGTTGTCAATCTGATTCTCAGATAATAGGAAATCAAGATACATCTCGATCCCAGTGACATTCACGTTGTAGTCGAAAATAATCCTGTTGAAGGCAGTTGTGACTGGGGTTTCATCCATTTCAAGCCAGTCAATGGCAATCGCAATAGCCTCGGTAGGATGTGTGACGATCCAATCAGTTGCTTCTTGGTGAATCTGAACAACCTTCTGAACCAATTCAGGGTTTTCAGCCAAGAAGGTATTGTCAGCGGCCAAAACACAGCATGGATGACGAGGCCAGATATCACCGGAAAGGACCAAAGGTACAGTCTTGTTCTGGTATTCAGATAATGCATTGAATGGTTCCCAAGCAATAAATGCGGGATTCTCAGGGGACAGCGAATCAGCCATCGATGATGGCGCAACAGAGAGAGGATTGATATCGCTGTAATTGAGACCAGTCTGATTAAGCGCTAGTCGGAGAAGGAAGTTTTGCACTGTAGGGGGTCCCGGATGATAGACACCCTTACCAGCAAGATCTGATATGGTTGTGACGTGCCCCAGATCGTACTCATTCTTGTCAACCATGATTGCAGATCCTTCCAGATTTGCAGCCGCAAGAATGGTGACCATAATTTCTGCATTAAGACGCTTAGTCAATGCGGGAGCTGCTCCGAGATAGCCCATATCGATTTGACCAGACTGGAAACCATCCATCTCAAATCCGCCGTTACCATATGATACTAAGTCAATAGTGATACCCTCACGTTCGAAGTATCCATTCTCAATTGCAACTCTGAGAGCTAGCTGGTGAAGATCCTTCGAGAGGTAGCCTATTCTGACATCAGGTTCAGGAGCAGGATTCCAGACTACCACTAATGCAATAGACGCAATTATTATTGCAGCAACAGCAATAGCAACTGCCTGATCTCGTTCCAAGTTCAGATAACCTCAAAATAATGCCATATGAATCATATAAGAGGCTTGAGATTTGGGACTTTAAATTCATCAAGTTGATTAGTTAGAGTTCACATCCTAAAGCCATGCCAATTCGAGATCGCATTCCTGACCAGTTGAAGATAGGTAAAGAGGTCATTGCGATAACCATTGATGATGACATAGCGGTTTATCCAACTAGTGACTATATCCTTCTTGAGATATCCCATAAGGCAGGAAAGGTAAACATTCCCAAAGTTGCTAACACACTCCGTGGCTTAGTAAAAGATGATAATCTGATGGTTGCAATACGTGGCTTTGGCTTCAAGGGAATTGGTCTAGCTGTAAGAGTTGCTCACGAACTAAAGGTCAGAGAAACCAATTTCACTTACGAAATGACATTTGACACATTTGATGCTACTGATCCGAAAACTGAACAGCCTGTCACCAGCGTTCAAATAATTGTCATGCCACCGGAATAGTGCTCATGGAGAGTATACTTCGTGAATAGAAATATTGGGGCTCGATTGAGTCTCAGAGTTAAATTATCAAAAATTCAATTTCCTGAAGTATGCCCAGTCTGTTTAGAGGAACCGGAAGACCTAGTATTTGTCACAATATTAGAAAGAACCTATGATGATTACGCATCAAGCTCTTGGAACAAACACCAAAGTAAGACAGACATAGCGCTTAAGGGTGCAGAAGGGGCAACAACATTTTCAATCCCGACGTGTATGCGACACGGTAGCAAGAGTGTTCGGACCTTGAGAACGAAACTGATTTCAGCTGTAGGATTCTTTGTACTATTCTATCCTATACTGTTCTTTCTGTTACAAATCAATGTCGCTATTATTTACTCCAGACCTTTACTCCAGCCAGTAGTGGGATTCATAGGCACAACAGGACTGCTCATTGTCATCATACTCTACAGTTTAATTCCTAGAGCCTTGGAGAGAGCGATTCGTTTTCGAGAAGTCAGTCGTGTTAAGGATTCGGTTCTTTTGTCGTTTTCAAATATGGAGTATTATGCCCTCTTTTTAGACCTCAACAGGATGAATGCAGACATTGTTAATGATAAAAAGGACGAATCCAATGATTAGTATAGTGGTAAATTTCAAGTGGTTTAGTCATAACAGCAAAATATCTTGTAGGTGGAATTTAGGTTGACTATGAAGCATGTTATGAGCGCATTAGTAATAATGGCAATATTGCTGATGGTAACCGCGACTGGTTTCTTGATTGCCTTAATTAATCCGATTTCGAAAACGATTATCATTAGTCCAAATGAAAGAAACACACCTGCACAAGTGGAACCCAGCGAACCTATTGTGATCACAAGTAATTTTGATTTTGTCTTATTTGGAGCAGCAGGAGTTGGAACTCGCTCGGATCCATACAGATTCGAAAATCTTCAGATTATACAGAATGGTAGCTGTTTTGTTATTCAGGATACAACTTCCTTCTTTGTCATTTCTAACTGTAGCTTACAATCAAGTTTTGAATATCCAGCGATTCTTTTTCAGAATGTGGAAAATGGCCGAGTGGAAGAATGTAGGATTAAAGGCGGTTCAAGCGGGTTAGAATTACGTCAGTCATTTGATTGCTCTATTGAGAATAGTATTGTATATGATTGTTGGCACGGAATTGCACTATATTCATCTTCTAACAATACTATACTGGAAAGTAAGGTCCATGATAATCACAAAGGGATTTTCTTTGAGCAAACTAACCATTGTCTTATAATCAATAACTCAATCTACGCAAATTTCCAGCATGGAATTCAGATTCCATTTAACTCCCATAATAATACAATATACGGTAATAATATCGGATGGAACGATAATTCTGGAGCAATCATTGAAAATGCATTTGATAGTGGAGACAACAACACCTTTGATGATGGAGCCAGTATTGGTAATTTCTGGTCTGATTACAATGAAACAGAAACCTATACGATTCCTGGACCCGCGTCTTCTATTGACCAATTTGCTCAACTTCTTGAGGATGATGTGAACCCTGGAGTGATTCCACTTATTGATGTGGCTGTTGATGTTGAAGCATCTGGGAACATCTTGATTTGGTCAGTATATGATCAGTTCCCATCGTCGTATATTATTAGTGAGGATAATGAGGAGCTGGTCACTGAGGTCTGGGAAAGTAGGGTTATATCATATGGACTGGACCACCTTGATGTGGGAACCTATTCAATAAGCCTCTCCTTATTTGATGCTGTAGGAAATGAGGGATCGGATAGAGTTATCGTAACCGTCGTATCATTTATTCTGGGAGGCATAGGAACAGAGCTTGTCATGATTGCCTCAGGAGTCACAGTGGCAAGTTTTGTGATTGTTGTATATCTAATCAAAAGATTGTCTTAATAGAGTTCGTTAATTGCCGATTATTTTTTGCGTGGAGAGTAACCCTATTAATAATCTCTACTACGCTAAAGGGGGATTTAAGTCCCAATTCGAGGTCGACCGAATAAAACTCGTATTTGCGAAGCGTTCTCCTGACGAATATGATGCGCTGGAGAGATGTCGACTTATGTGCTTGGCACATGCTCTCCAGCCCCAAAAAAAATTCTTCGTTTCATGTTTCAAATTGTCAGGCCACTAAATAAATAAGCACCCCTCAGCGAGCCACCCTTGTATCTTCTCCCAATGAAGGTGAGATTGAAAATGTCTTACGATTTTGCAAAAGGCATAACCGAGTTTCGCTGGCATGGTCGTGGCGGCCAAGGTGTGGTCACCAGCAATCAAATGCTAGGCAAGGCAGCCCTTGCAGAAGGCAACTATATTCAAGCTTTTCCAGAGTTTGGTCCGGAAAGGACTGGTGCACCGGTGAGGGCATTCTTGAGAATTAGTAAAAACCCAATCCAAGTCTACGCTCAGGTATACAACCCAGATGTCGTGGTTTGTATAGATCCAACACTGATTGAGGTCGTAGATGTTGCCGAGGGTCTTAAGGATGATGGAACGTTGGTCATAAACACAGAGAAAGAACCACAAGTCATCAGAAACAAGTTCGGCTTCATAGGTGGTAAAGTTGTCACTGTTGATGCTAGCACAATTGCCATGGAAGTCATGGGAAGACCATTCTATAATATGCCCACCATGGCTGCAGCAGTCAAGGTTACTGGAATCGTGGCAGTAGAGACTGTAGTTGGTGAGGTCCTCGAACGATATCCTGGTAAGGTTGGAGACCTAAACAAGGTCGCAATCGAGAGAGCCGTAAAGGAGGCAAAAGTCGGATGAGTGAAAAATACAATGAGATCCCCATAGCAGGCAATATCATAGAGCCCGGGAATTCTGAGAAATACAAGACAGGTGGTTGGCGTGCTGAACGACCAATTCACAGCGACGAGAAGTGCCTCTGGATAAAGAATGGCACCTGTGGTCGATGCTGGATATTTTGTCCTGATATGGCGGTAGTTTTGACCGAGAAGGATGGAAAGTATGCCTATGCCTACAATTACGATTATTGTAAGGGTTGTGGAATATGCGCAAGAGAGTGCCCAACGGACTCGATCCATATGGAGAAGGAGTGAGAGCTGATGAGTGTACCAAAAGAAAAGATTACTGTTGAGGGGCTAACTGGTGATGCTGCTATTGCACACGCACTCAAGCAAGCAGACCTTGATGTCCTGGCAGCCTACCCTATCACTCCCCAGACAATTATTGTGGAAGACTATCAGAAGTTTGCTGCAGATGGCGAGGTCAAAGCACGTGTCATTCCTGTAGAGTCTGAACACTCAGCCATGAGTGCATGCGTTGGGGCATCAGCAGTTGGAGGTCGAGTTGCAACAGCGTCTGCTTCAGCAGGATTAGCCCTTATGTGGGAAATACTCTACTGCGCAGCATCGATGAGGATGCCCATAGTCTTCACTGTTGCAAATCGTGCTCTCTCTGCACCAATCAACATTCACAATGACCATTCTGATGGAATGGGGATGCGTGACAGTG